>NZGH01000024.1 GCA_002690875.1 Rickettsiales bacterium | reverse complement strand
TTTTTTTAAAAAATTATTAATATTAATTAAAGTTTCTTGGTGAGGTAGTTTCTTTTTTGTAGCGCTTTCAACTATTTTTATAATTGCTGAACCTACAACGCACCCATCAGAAAACTTATTAAGCTGTTTTACCTGATCATGATTATTAATTCCAAAACCAACCAATATAGGCAGTGAGGTTATTTTCTTAATTAAGTTAACTGATTTTTTAACAGAGTTTATACTTGGTTTTTTAGTTCCAGTAATCCCCATAATTGACACATAATAAAGAAATCCTCGAGATGAGTTAGATATTCTTTTAATTCTTTCTCCACTTGTTGTTGGTGCTATCAATCTGATGTTATAAATATTATTCTTTTGGGTTTGTTCTTTTATTAAAGAATCTTCCTCAGGGGGAAGGTCGACAATAATTATACCATCAACACCTACTATTTCACCTTGAGAAAAAAAACTATTTAAACCAAATTGGAAAATTGGATTAAAGTATCCCATTAAAATAATGGGTGTTGTTTTGTCTTTTTTCCTAAAACTTTTGATAATTTCAAATGTTTTTGAGATATTTGATTTTGATTTAATTGCTCTGAGACTTGACCTTTGAATTGTTGGACCATCAGCCATAGGGTCAGAAAATGGAATACCAACCTCTATTATATCCGCGCCAAAATTAGGTAAAGAACAGATTATCTTTTCTGATAACTCGAAGTTTGGGTCGCACGATGTAACAAAACATGCTAAAGCTTTTTTATTTTGTTTTTTTAAGTCAAAAAACTTTTTGTCAATTCTATTTTTCATTTTTTTCTATAGATCAACACCAAGGTTCTTTGAAATAGCAAAAATATCTTTGTCTCCTCTACCACACATATTCATGACGACTATTGTATTTTTTGTTAGGTTTTTTTTGTATTTTAGTAAGAAAGCTAATGCATGAGAGGGCTCGAGAGCTGGTATAATACCTTCAAGATTACAACATAATTTAAACGCATCAAGTGCCTCATTATCTTTAGAGCTAAAGTACTGAACCCTTCCTGTTTCTTTTAACCACGAATGTTCAGGTCCAATACCCGGATAATCTAATCCTGCTGATATTGAATGTGCATCTAAAATTTGACCGTTGTTATCTTGTAAAAGATATGTGAAGTTTCCGTGAAGAAACCCGGGCTTTCCCTTTGAAAGTGATGCAGCATGTTGATTTGTATTAATACCTTTACCTGCAGCTTCTACTCCAATTATTTTAACTTTTTTTTCATTAAGAAAAGGATAAAAAAGCCCTAATGCATTAGACCCTCCTCCGATACAAGCAAGTAATAGGTCTGGTAATCTTTTTTCAGACTTGATAATTTGTTGTTTGGTTTCTATTCCTATAATAGATTGGAAGTCTCTGACCATCATAGGGTAAGGGTGAGGACCTGCCACAGTCCCAATCACATAAAAGGTGTCGGATACGTTTGAAACCCAATCTCTTAGTGCCTCATTCATAGCATCTTTAAGTGTGGCTGTACCGGATGAAACTGGTTTAATTTCAGCACCAAGAAGTTTCATTTTAAAAACATTCGGTGCTTGCCTTTTAATATCAGTAGCCCCCATGTATACGATACATTTTAAATTGAATAATGCACAAACTGTCGCAGTTGCCAAACCATGTTGTCCTGCACCAGTTTCAGCAACGATCCTTTTTTTCCCCATTCTTTTTGCAAGAAGTATCTGACCAATGCAATTGTTAATTTTATGAGCACCAGTATGGTTTAATTCATCTCTTTTAAAGTAGATTCTTGAATTATTTAACTTTTTAGACAGTCTTTCAGCAAAATATAAAGGACTAGGTCTTCCAATATAATTTTTAAAGTAGTAGTTTAATTGGTTTTTGAAAGTTTTTGATTTTTTTGCTTTTTCATATTCACTCTCAACTTCCAACAACAATGGCATCAAAGTTTCTGCAACAAATCTTCCCCCAAACTTTCCGAACCTTCCAAATTTATCAGGAAAATTATGAAAATTAATTTTTTTTGTTTTAAGTTCCATTTTTAAGATAGGTTATTAGGTTCTTAATTTTTTTTTCACATTTAACACCTTTTTCTGTTTCTACTCCACTTGAAACATCTACAACTGGTGCACTGGTTATTGACAAAGCATTTTCAACATTACTAATATTTAATCCACCTGCCAGCATCCATTTTTTTTTTGGTTTTAGATCTTTTAATAGACTCCAGTCAAAGGAAAGACCAGATCCACCAGAAACACCAGTGCCATTTTTCGTATCAAATAATATCATATCACAAACCTCCTCAATGGTTTGGAAATTTTTAATGTCTTGATCTGTACCAATTGGTAAAGCTTTAATAACAGGTTTTTTTATCATACTTCTTATCTCTTTAATGTCATTAATAGTCTCATCTCCATGGAGTTGAATCATATCAAGATTTACAAAATCTGAAATGTGCTTTATTACATTAATATCAGCATTTACAAATAAACCTACTTTTTTTTGATTAGGGTTAAGGTAAGAAGCTATTTCTTTAGCACTAAAGGCATTTAAAAATCTTGGGGATTTTGGATAAAAAACAAATCCAATATATTCTGCACCTACGCTTGCCTTTGCTGATTCATACGAATTAATTCCACATATTTTTATCTCTACATTAAATTTCATTTTCTATATTTTGAATTATTCTCTCAATTGATGAAATAGGGTTAGTTGATTTTGTTATTGTTCGTCCAATAATTAATAAAGATGAACCATTTTTGACTGCCATACCAGGAGTTTCAGTTCTTTTTTGATCATTTTTACTATCCTCAGGAAGCCGAATGCCAGGTGTTACAAGTATTAGTTCTTCAAATTTTTTACGTAGTAATTTTACTTCTTTTGGTGAAGATACAACACCGTCAATTCCCGAAGATACCCCAATTCTTACTAATTTTTCAACATAAGAAATTTCATTACACATCACCCCTGATTCTTTTAAATCGCTTTGATCAAGACTTGTAAGCATTGAAACTCCAATTAATTTAGTTTTTTTTTTTATATTTAATTAGCTCTTTGATCATTTTTTTTCCACCATTTAAATGAACAGTTAAATAATCAGGTGATAAACTAATTAAATTTTGAAAGGCTTTCGCTACCGTGTTTGGTATATCATGAAGTTTAAGATCTAGAAAAATTGGGAGCTCAAACTCTTTGAGCCTTTCTACTCCAGCTGGACCATTTTTGCAAAAAAATTCAAGCCCAATCTTAATTCCACCAACATGATTCTTGATTTTTTTTGTAAATTGTATTGTTTGATCAAGTTCACTAAAGTCTAAAGCACAAAAAATTCTGTTTTTAAAATTCATTTAAAAAACTTTCTTAAAAATAAAAAAAATAAACTTAGTATAAAACCTATAAAAAGAATGATTATGGTATAAATATAGAAGGGTATTTCAACAATAAAAGGTATAGGAAAAAAGTTAATTTTAATTAAAAAATCGTTTGAGACAGAGAAAAAAAGAAAAAAAACTAAAAAAAAAAAAACAACGTTAAGCCTAATACTTTTTTAATACTATTTTTCATTAATTACTTCCTTTAGTTTTTTACCAGGTTTAAAATGAACAAAATATTTTTGACCTATCTCGATTTTCTCGCCAGTAGCAGGGTTACGACCTACCCTTTTTTTCCTTAATCTTAATATGAAAGTTCCAAAATCCCTTAATTCAATTCGATTTCCTTTTGCTAGGTTTGAAGAGAAAAACTGTAAAATTTTTTCTAAAGTTCTTTCAACTTCTCTTTTTGGCAGGTAATCAAATTTTTTTTCTAATTCAGCTAATAGGTCAGATTTTTTCATAATCCCGGTGTCCAAATTGCTAATATACCATTATTTGGGTTTAAATTGAAAGGTTTAAGAGAATTTTTAAAAAACCTTGTATTCATAAGATCAAGCAGAGAGTTTTTTTTATCTATTTCAATAACATCTATTTTTTGATCTAACTTTCCTTCTTTTTTTATCCAATCCAGTGCATCGTTTTCATTTCCGATAAAATCAATTAAATTGAGATCTAGTGCCTGTTTACTGGTAAAAATTCTTCCACTTGAAATTTTTTCGAGAGTGGTTGAGTTTAAATTTCTTTTTTTTTTTACTATGTAAATAAATTCATTTTGAAGTTGTCCAATGATTTTTTTTAGATAGTTTATTTTTTCTTCATCTAATTTTTCCAGTGGATTAGGTGTGGCTTTAAGTTCACCACTTTTAATAACTATCGGTTTAACTCCAATTTTTTCCATTAAAGAGGTTAGCTGAGCAGTTTGAAGTATCACGCCAATTGAACCAGTTATTGTTCCCTGGTTAGCGAAAATTTTTTCTGCCCCCAAAGACGCTAAGTACGCTCCAGATGTACCCATTTCTCTCATATAAACTGAGGTTGGCATCTGAGTACTAATTTTTTCCAAGGTGTCATGAATTTCTTTACTACTTACAAAAGTACCACCAGGACTGTTAACAATTATTAGGAGACCTTTTACATTTCTATTTTGGCTAATTTCATTAAGTTGCTTTATGAATTCATTTTTATCACTGATAACTCCTTCAAGGTGAATTTTTCCTATGAAGTTTTTTGGGGAAAAAGTGTTATTAAAAATAAATATTAGAAAAAATATTAAGAGGAAAAATATAAAAAAGTTAAGTATCTTTGATTTTCTTTTTTCAAAGTATTGAATCAAGAAATCATTTTTCTTCATTATCTAGCTTTTTATTTTTGTCTTTATCAAGTGCTGCTCCAATGATATCTCCAATACTCGCTCCAGAAGAGCTAGATCCATATTCTTTGAGCGCTTCTTTCTCCTCTTGTATCTCAAGGTCTTTAACTGACAATTCATATAGTCCGTCTTTTGCAGATTTTTTTATAACTTTTGCATCAATCTTTTCTTTTACTGCAAACCTCTCAGTGTTTTGTTCATTTTTAGACTTTGCTAGGTTAGTTCTTTTAATAAACCCGTTCTTATCGTTTTCAAATTTTACAATAATCTTATCTTTTTCTATTTCACTGATAAGACCTGTGACAATTTTATTAATTGTTTCGTCTGACTTTGAAGGATCTGAAGATAATTGTTTAATACCTAATGAAACTCTTTCTTTATCTAAGTCAATTTCTAAAATTTTAAATTTTACAAGGTCATCAACCTTATAATTCTTAATAGCGTCTTCTCCTGATTTTTCCCAAGAAATATCAGAAAGATGAATTAAGCCATCTAGATCATTGGATAATTCAACAAAGATGCCGAAGTCAGTCAAATTTTTAATTTTTCCTTCTACAATGTCACCTTTTTTATTTTTATCAGCAAACAGTTTCCAGGGGTTTTCAATACACTGTTTTCTACCAAGACTTATTCTTCTTTTATTGTGATCTATTTCAAGAATCATAACCTCAACTTCTTCCCCAATTTTTACAATGTTGTTTGGATGGACGCTTTTGTTCACCCAACTTAATTCAGAATTATGAATCAAACCCTCTACTCCTCTCTCGAGTTGGACAAATGCACCATAATCAGCAATATTAGAAATTTTTGATTTAATAATTGAACCAACTTTGTATTCATTATCTACATTTTTCCATGGATCTTCAGTTAATTGCTTTAGGCCTAGGCTAATTCTATTGTTATCTTTATCGTATTTAGTAACTATAACTTCTATTTCATCACCCACTTTAAATTTTTCTGATGGGTGGTTCACTCTCTCCCAAGATAGGTCGGTAACATGAATAAGACCATCCATTCCTCCTAAATCAACAAAGACTCCATAGTCAGTAATGTTTTTTATAACACCTTTTAACTTATCCCCTTCTGAAATATCTGATAAAAGTTTACTTCTATCCGCTTTCCTCGATTCCTCTAATAGTGCTCTTCTAGATACAACAATATTACCCCTTAATTTATCCATTTTTAAAATGATCATTGGTTGTGGTTTGTTCAGGAGTGGGGATATATCTTTGATTGGTTTTAAATCAACTTGACTACCTGGAAGGAAAGCTAAAGCCCCATTTATATCAACAGCAAATCCTCCTTTTACTCTTTCAGTAATAATTCCCATAACTTGTTGATTTGAATCTTGAATTTTTTCTAAGTTGTTCCAAGATTCTTCTTTTCTAGCTCGATCTCTGCTGAGCAGTGCTTCTCCTTCTTTATTCTCTAATTTCTCAAGGTAGACATCATATTTTTCTCCGACTTTAACATTGTGCTCTTCCCCGGGAGAATGGAACTCTTTAATTGGGATCCGACCTTCTGATTTAAGTCCAACATCTACAACAACGGTGTCGTTGACTATTGACAGGACGGTACCTTTAATAATTTGACCTTCTTTGTATTTAAAGTCTAAAAGGCTTTTTTCTAAAAGTTCGTTAAAATTTTCTTCCAATATAATTTCCTCTGTTTTAATCAATAAATGGTTTACAAAATTTTAGTCTTATATGCAATCACTAAATAATATCTGTTTTTTTTTAATGTAATTAATCGCTTTGATCAGTACCTCTGATTCGCTAATTTTTCCTGTATCAATAAAGTAACTATCTTTAGTTAGAATTAAGGGGGATATTTTTCTTCTTTTATCTCGAAAGTCACGTTGAATTAGTTCTTTTAAAATTTTGTCATAATCCTTTTTAGATAACTCTAGTTGAGAGAGCCTTCTTTCAGCTCTAATTTTCACATCTGCATCAATGTAAAATTTAATCTCTGCATTTGGTGTAATTACGCTTGTAATGTCTCTACCATCAATTACAGATCCATTACCTTTAGGTGGGTAATTAGCAAACTTTCTTTGTAAAGAAATAAGTTTTTGCCTAACAAATTTAATTTTTGCGATTTCAGATGAAATTTTAGTTATTTCTGGTGATCTTAATCTCATTTTTTCAATTTTTTTTTTTTCGAGAAAAATTTTTAGATCAATATCAATTTCACGTAGCATTTTTAAATCCTTATTCAGCTTTAAAAACTTATAAGCAAGTATTCTGTATAGCAATCCACTATCTAAGTGATCAAACTTGAGAACTTTAGCAAGTTTTTTTGCTAATGTTCCTTTTCCTGAACCTGCGGTACCATCGATAGCAATAACGGGTTTGTTATTTTGAAACATTACTAATGCTTGCATTTAAACTATTCATAATTTCCTTAAAGTTTGGAAAAGATGTTTTTATCATTGAAGAATCATCAATTGTAATACTTTCTTGAGCTGCAAGACCAAAAGTAAGCATTGACATTGCGATTCTATGATCACTTTTTGTAATAACATGGTTTCCACCCGGCTGTGTTTTGTTACCAATAACTTCAAGGGAGTCATTTTTTAAAGCTAATTTTACTCCAGCTCCCTTTAAGGCATCGGCCATTGCTTTTAAACGATCACTCTCTTTAAATTTTAGTTCCTCAAGTCCTTTAAAAATAGACTTTCCAGAGGCATAGGATGCAGCCACAAAAAGTATTGGAAACTCATCAATTAGTCTTGGTGCAAGCTTTGAATCCACTTCAGTTGAAATTAAGTTTGAACTTTCTACAATTATATCCCCCACTACCTCACCATTAATTAGCTTTTTGTTAAAAATACCTATTTTTCCCTTCATTTTTTCTAAAACCTCTAAAAGCCCTATTCTAAAAAAATTTAGTCCTACATTTTGAAGGGTAATTTTACTTTGTTTTGTAATTAAAGCTGCAACAATTATGAAAGCGGCTGAGCTAAAATCTCCTGGTACAAATATATCTTTTGGTCTTAAAAAATTTGGTGACTTTAGGGTTATAATATTCCTTTCTTTTTTAATATTAGCTCCTAGATATTTAAGAAGAATTTCAGTATGGTCGCGGCTAGGAAATTTTTCTTCAATTATAGTTGCTCCATTTAAACTTAGAGCTGCCAAAAGAATTGCACTTTTAACTTGGGCTGAACCTATTTCCAACGAATATTTTATGGGTAAAGAGGAATCATTATTTTTTTCAATTTTTATTGGGAGACAACCATTATTATGTTTTATCAATACATTCATTTTCTGAAGTGGCTTCACAACTCTCATCATTGGTCTTGATGAAAGAGATTCGTCACCTGTGAAATTAACGTTAATATTTCTGGTGGATAATAAACCTATAAGTAATCTCAAACCTGTGCCAGAATTACCAAGGAATAATTCTTTATGAGGATCTTCAAAAAAACCACCTTGTCCAAATACTTCAAATTTTCTATCTTTTTTTGAAATTTTTATCCCAAGTCTCTTCAAGCAACTTAGGGTATTTTTTACATCTTCAGATTCTAGTAAATTAGAAATTTTTGTATTCCCAAAACAAATTGAAGATAATAGTAATGCTCTGATTGAGATTGATTTATCTGCAGGAACAGATAATTTACCTGTAAGGCATTTACTTTTTAATGATTTAAGAGTAAATGTATTTTTTATCATTAATTGATTTATAGTTTATTTGAACCATTAAGGGAATTGTAAAATGGAAGATTTTGAAAAGGGAGCTAAACGTAAGTGCACCCAATGTAGCACACTATTTTTTGATTTTGGAAAGTTTCCAATAGTTTGTCCAAATTGTGGGTACGAACTTACATCTTTGCTTACCAATGTTTCTAAAAGAGGAAGGCCACCAAAAAATGTTAAATCTGAAGAAGTGAAGGAGGAAAAAGAAATTAAAATTGATGAAATTGAGGATGAAGAAGAAATTGCTCCTTCTGTCAGCGACGAAGATGATTCAGTTGAAGATATAATAGAGATTGAGAGAGAAGGAGAATAATCTCTTATTGCTGTTGCGTATTATTTTGAATAAACTTTTACTATGATAAAATATTTTCACTTATTTATTTTAGCAATCTTTTTGTCAAGTTGTGGGACAATAGGTGGTGCAATCTCTGGTGTAGGAGAAGATATAAAAGATGTTGGAGATTTTATTAAGTCAGAGTGAAGAATTTTCTAGCTTTGGGGCTGTAGCTCAGTTGGGAGAGCGTCTGGATGGCATTCAGAAGGTCGTCGGTTCGATCCCGTCCAGCTCCACCAATTACTAAAAATTTTATTAACACAACTTACTTTTCAAAAGTTGTGATATATCTTAATGAGACTACAAGAAAATTATGCAATAGCATTTAAGTAAAAATTTTTAAGAATAAAAAAGGTTTTTGTTGTGAAAAAGTTGTTGAAAAATGATTGATTGTATTATAGATAATATAATGAATGCTTTTACAAGGTTCACTAACTATCGCTCTTATTAATGAGGATTTATGAGTAGAATGTCAGTTTTTAATAGCCCTTTCCTACTAGGATTCGAGCAATTTGAAAGAACTATAGATAGAATATCAAAATTATCTACAGAGACATACCCTCCTTACAACATAGAACAATTATCATCGAATTTACTTAGAATAACAGTCGCGGTTGCAGGTTTTGAAAAAGAAGATCTTGAAATTAACCTAGAAGGTAATCAACTCCAAATAAAGGGTTTTAAAAAGGAAGAAAACGATGAAAGAATTTTTCTTCACAGAGGAATAGCTACTAGACAGTTTCAAAGAAATTTTGTTTTAGCCGAGGGAATTGAAGTTGAAGGAGCCTCGATGGAAAACGGCTTGTTGTCAGTTGATCTTTCTCAACCAATTAACTCTGAAGAATCAAAAAAAATAGAAATTAAGGATAGTTCCAAATCAAATAATGAAAAATTAATTAGTTTAGAAAATGGCAAATCAAATAGACAAAGATAATATCGTTGATCGCTTTTCTTTTAGTGAAGAAGGTTCAAGTTATGCTTTTGTCAAAAAAGAGATTCAAAGCGATGATAACTTTAGCACTGATATTTTTTCAGTATATGGATCAGACGGAACACTTTTGGCTGCCTTTGACTCAAAAGAAGCTGCTATAGCTGCAATAATGCAGTCAGGTCTAAGATATATTAGTCTTCATTAGATTAGATTTTTGAAAATAAAAATAATATTTCATCAATAGTTGTTGAACCTCTTAATCTATCGACTTTTTGCTTTTTTCTTATAAAGCTTGATATTGAGGAAAGAATTAAAAGGTGATCGGACTCTGAATTTTCTGGAGCAATAATAGAAAAAACTAAATCAATTTTTTTACCGTCAGAGGCTGAAAAGTCTACTCCATTTCTAAGTTTTAAAAAAATTACTTGAGTTTCTTTAATGCCATTAACTTTTGTATGAGGTATTGCAATTCCATTTCCTACACTCGTACTTCCAAGTCGTTCTCTTTCGTTTAATTTGTCAATAATAAGTGATGATAGATTTTTATTTTTCTTTGAAAAAATATTTCCCAGGATCTTAAAAACATTTTTTTGACTGTCGGCTGTAACATCAATAAAAATTGAATTTTTATAAATAAATTCTGAAAGTTTCATGTCACTTTTTTTGGGTCAAGCCAACCTATGTTTCCGTCAGTCCTTTTAAACAAAAGATTAAGTCTTTTATTTTTGGTATTTTTAAAAAAAATTGCATCTTGATCGTTAAGGTCCATTAACATTAAAGCTTCGCTTACAGTTAAAGATTTGATAATTTCTTCTGATTCTGCAATTATAACAGGTTCTTTTTCATTAATATTGATCTTAACCTTTTCTGGGTTTTTGATAATGTACTCACTTGCATTAGTCTCTATATTCCTCTTTGCTAATTTAGTTCTATGGTCAGTCAATTTTCTATGATGTCGTCTAATTCGTTTTTTTATTTTTTCATTGGCAAGATTAAAGGCTCCGTAAGCGTCATTACTTAAAGAATGTGACTTTATAAAAATTGTTTTTTCAAGATGAATGCTTATTTCGCATCTAAAGTTATAAGTATCTTTTGAGAACAAGATGCTGGAGCTAATAAAATCTTGAAAGTATTTGTTTAGCGTTATAGTTATTGAGTCGATTGAATATTTTTTTAAAGACAAACCAACCTTTGTCTGCTTCCCAGAAACTAGAACTTTATTTTTCATTTTTAAAAGTTTTGCCCGAGATAAAAAGCCTGAACATTTTTATTATTTACAATCTCTTCAGGTTTTCCTTCAAAAAGTACTTTACCTTCAAAAATAATATATGCCCTATCAACAATTTCCAAGGTACTTTTAACATTATGATCAGTTATCAGCACACCTATATTGTTATTCTTTAAATTTTGGATTAATGTCTTAATGTCTTGGATTGCAATGGGGTCTATCCCTGCAAGTGGTTCATCAAGTAAAACAAAGTTAGGTTTTGATGCCATACATCTTGCTATTTCTAATCTTCTTCTCTCCCCACCAGACAAAGAAAGAGACGGTGAATTTCTTACATGTTCAATTCCAAAATCAGATAGTAATTTCTCTAATGTTTTTTTAATTTCATCATTTGTTTTCGAAGATTTTTGTAGGATAGCTAGAATATTTTCTTCAACATTTAAACCTCTAAAAACTGATGACTCCTGAGGTAAGTAACCTATACCTAATTTTGATCTTCGATACATTGGGAATTCTGAAATTTCATTTTTATCTAATAAAATTGAGCCACCATCATTTCCAATTAACCCCATTATCATGTAGAATAACGTTGTTTTGCCAGCTCCATTTGGTCCAAGTAAAGCAACAGACTCACCCCTGTTAAGCTTTATTGAAACATTATTTAAGACCTTTTTTTTATTATAGGTTTTTGAAATATTATTTACTTCAAGCCCCTTATTGTGAACGGCAACAAAAGGTATATTAATTTGATTCATTGTTTTCATAATTTTCTGCTTTATCAATTAATGCTCGAACTCTGTTTTCATTCAAATTATCTATGGTGGGAGCGGGCAGTAATTTACTAATTCCTCTATTCATATCAACTTCAGCATAATCACCAGTAAGAAAACTTGATCCTTTTTGTAGTTTAACATTACCAAATAATTTACATATTCCAGTGTCCTTATTATAAAGCGCTTTATCACTAAATGCTACCTCATTATTTGTCCTAATTGAAACATTTGTAAAACCAAGAATCTTTTTAACATTCATTTTTTCGTTAACCTCGTTGATGTACCAAATTAACTTATCACCTTTTATAATAAACTCTGCATCTTTAATTGCAGTGGCTTTTCCTGAGGCTATTGCAACACCTTTATTTCTCCAATACTCCATTTTTTTATTTGATTTAAGCTTATTTTTATCTGATGTTAAAACAAGATCTTTTCCAAATATTGAAAAGTAATCTTTTTCTAAATCATATTCAGCAGAGTGACCACCAGTAATTTCAAGTTTTTTATCAGTTATTTTTACTTTTCTATGAGCTTTCACTAATTTTATGTCCATAGCTGAATCTTCTGCCTCATTATAAAATGCCTCAATTTTTTCTGATGTTAGTGACATTGTGCCACTACTTGCTTTTGCGTTACCTATTGCTATATATTTTTTTTCATTTTTATGCCATTCAATCGCATCTTCAGCGTAAATTTCGACTGGGTTATCTTTTTTACCGTCTATTAATTGTTGTGATTGTAGCCCAGAAAAAACAAAAGTTAACAATATTAATAAATACATTCTCATTTTTAATTTTTTAAGGTAAGGTATGACTTCCCAAGAAAAATAATTTTATTTTCTTTGTTAATTATTTTGAACCCTTCAGACTTTATAATTGAATCATTTTTTCTTCCAATTACAGATTCATTTCCTATTAGTATTTGCCTCTTAAAATCAAACTTAGCAACTGAGGTTTCGAATTTTATGGAGTCTTTATTTGTAAATTTCACGTCACCGTTTATTAATAAGGTCTGATCATTATTATCAAACACTCCTGTATTTCCATAAATATAATATTTTTCAGAGTTTGTTTCTATTTCACCATTAGGTTTATCTAAATTAAAAATATTATCACTACTTGTAAACCTAGTTGCTTTTTGTGCAGATATTTTAAAAGGTTGTTGTTTTTTATCTAAACCCATAAAAAGTGGTTTTTTTAAAACTTGAGTGGTTGAGCTGACCTCTTCGCTTTCAAATGTGATTAAACTATTTTGGTTCCCATTTTTTTGGGTTACACTTTTAATAACTAGAATTGTAAAGATAGAAATTGATAGGAATAATAAAAAATATTTAATTGATTTTATTATTATAGAATAATGCATTTTTACTTATAGGATATCGTGTAAATGAATTATGCCTATTGGTTTTTTATTTTTTGTTATGAAATAATTTGTAATTGATTGTTTGTTCATAAGTTTAAGAGCTTCATTAACTAAAGTATCCGGAGAGAGAGTTTTTGGGTTCTTGGTCATTATTTCTGTTACATTTTTTTCAAGCAAGTTTTTTGCCATAAATCTTCTTAGGTCACCGTCAGTAATTATACCTATTAGCGAATTATGTCTTTTTGATAGTACGCCAACACAACCTTGACCCTTTGAAGTCATTTCTAAGATTGCTTCACTTACGTTTTTATCTTGTTGAATTAGGGGGATAAGTTTTTGAGTCTTCATAATATCACCAACCTTTAATAACAGTCTTCCTAACTTTCCACCAGGGTGAAGTTTTAAGAAATCTTTAGATGTAAATTTTCTTTTTCTAAGAAGAGTGATTGCAAGTGCATCCCCAAGAACAAGGGTACAGGTTGTAGAACTTGTAGGAGCTAATTCTAGTGGGCAAGCTTCTACATTTTTCGGTATAAGTAAAACTGCCGAAGATTGTTTGGCTAGAGTACTTTTTCCTTCGCTAGTAATAGAGATAATCGGAATTTTTATTTTTTTACAAAATAAAATTAAATTTAATAACTCTGAACTTTCTCCAGAATTTGATATTAAAATCATACAATCTTTCTTTGTCACCATTCCAAGATCACCATGGTTAGCTTCGGAAGGGTGTAAAAAAAAAGATGAAGAACCGATTGATGAAAGTGTAGAGGAAATTTTTGAACCGATATGTCCACTTTTTCCTATTCCAGAAATAATAATTTTACCAGAAGTTTTATAGAGATAATTCACTGCCATTTGAAATTGGATTTTACTTAAACTTTTCTTTAAGAGGTTTAAAGCTCTAATTTCAATGTCAATTACATTCTGTCCGATAGAAAAAGTCATTTTAATTCTTAATGTGAAAAGATATCAATATCATTCCATCCTAAAAAATCTAGGTCTACTCTGGTTGAGAGGAAAGTAAATAATTTTTGCGATAATTTATATCTACCCTCTCTTTTTAACATCGATTCAAGTATTTGTTTTAGCTCCACTAAAAAAATAACATCATTGGATGCATATTTAATTTGATTCGGGGATAATTCCTCTGCAGACCAGTCTGAAGATTGTTGAGTCTTATTTAAGTCCTTATCTAAAAGTTCTTTACACAAATCTTTTAAACCATGCTTGTCGGTATAGGTTCTAACTAGTTTAGAAGCAATTTTTGTACAAAAAATATTTTCACACTTCACCCCTAATGCTTTTTTTATAACAGCAATATCAAATCTTGCGTAATGAAAAATCTTTAGAATCTTTTGATTTTCAAATAGATTTATTAAATTTTTAGCAACAACTTTTTTTTGAGAATCTATTTTTTCAAATTTTATCAAATGGCATTCATTTCTTGATGTTGCAATTTGGATCAAGCAAAGCCTATCTCTGATTAAAGAAAGCCCAGTTGTTTCTGAATCTACAGCTATCTCTTTAGGAAATTTTAAAGAGTCAGGAAGGTCATTTTTATGTAAATAAACCTTCGTATCACCAAAATTAAAAGTTTTCATTTCTTGAATAATATTAGTTATGATATTACTTAAAAACTAACTTACAAGGATTTTACATAAAAAAATGAGCTCTAATTTAAGAGGAAAAAAAGTTGTGGTTTTTGGGGGTAACGGTTTCATTGGTTCACATCTTGTTAATCATTTGTGTGAGGAAGCCTGCGAGATAAAAATTATTACTAGACAAAAAACTTCACAGAAAAATTTTTTTTTTGCTAATGAACCAGGTCAAGTTTCATTTGAAGAAATTGATTACAATCAATCTGCAATAAACAATGCAATGAGTAACTACGATGTTGTTTTTAATCTAGTAGGTATTCTAGCTGAAAATAAAAAGTCAAAGTTTCAGTTCGTTCATACAGAGATTCCAAGGATGATTGCGAAAAGCGCTAATGTAAATAAAGTTGAAAGTTTTACTCATCTATCAGCGCTAAATGTTAATTTAATAAAAGATTCCAAATATGCTTTATCAAAGTATAACGGAGAGAATGAATTAAAAAAAGAATTTCCGAATGCAGTAATTGTAAGACCAAGTGTTGTTTTTGGAAAGGGAGATAACTTTACAAACTTTTTTTCTAAGATGTCCAAATTTAGTCCTTTTCTTCCTTTGATAGGAACCCCTTCAATAAATTTTTCAAAAGATATTTTTAATATTTTTGACTTTAAAAAAAAAGTTAAGTTTCAACCAGTATATGTTGGTGATCTATCAAAATTTTTAATTAAAATGATTGATAGGAAAAATAAAACTTACGAAATAACTGGTCCCTCCATTAAATCGTTTAATGAAATTTTTGATCTAATTTTAATGCAGAAAAGAAGAATACGTGCCTATATTCCCCTCCCTTTCTTTCAAGCTAAAATTCTGGCTTTTTTTTTAGAACTTTTACCTGGACAACTTCTAACTAGAGATCAAATAACATTATTGAAATATGATAGTATTTCAAAAAAAGGGTTAACTAATCTTAGGACAGTTGTATCTAACCCACTTAGCATGGAAACTGTTTTAAAAACTTATCTTTGATTTAATTTAAGTTTATCGATACTATTTTTTAATCATTTTAAGGTATTTTTTTATATTTTGGTATGATGTTGAATTTAATTCAGCATATTCTTTTTTTGCTTTTGTGTTGTCTATTTTTGGAGTTATATAGTCGTAATCTCCAAATCTAATATTATCTGACTTCAAATAATTTCTTAAGTTAATCAACTTAATGTTTTTACTTGCTGAAACATTAAAAATCCCAAATTTTTTCTTTTTTATGACTATTTTTATAAAATTCAATAAATCTTCATAAAGGATATAATTAAGAGTAGAATTAGATGATAAAGAAATTTTTTTGTTTTCATTATAAACTATTCTTTGAATTGAATTTTTTCTGGATGACTTATCAAGGAGACCTGCAACTCTTAAAATGGTAAATTTTTTTGAATTTTTTTTAATGTAATTTTCATTCATAATTTTAAAAAATTCATAAAAATTTCTCGTTTTAACTTCAAAATTACTTTTTTCATTAAAAACTTTGTTGGATTGAGGATAGATTCCAATCGAGGAAATAAAAATAAAATGTTTAACATTCAGTTTTAATAAATCTTCAGTAAGAAAATAGTTATCATAGGAAAATTTGTAAAAATTTTTTGATAGAATATTTTTAGATGAATTATTAGCGCAATGTATTATTACATCATAATTTTTATCTAATCCGTTTAATTTCGAATTTCTATCAAATTTGTGAGTGTTCAGTTTTTTTGCTATAAACTTCCCAAACCCTCTTTTTGTTCCAGTAGTTAAGATTTTAAACGATTCCAAAGTCATAAAATTTAAAAAGTAAGTTATTTTAATTTAATAAATTAAGTATAAATAAATTAAAACACTTCCAAATATTATCCTATAAATAGCAAAAATTAAAAACGAGGAATTCCTAACCCAAGAAATTAAAAATTGTAAAAAAATTAAAGAAAAAATTAGACTAAAAAAAAAAATTCCAATTGAATAAAAATTTAAATATTCACTTAGTATAAAAATTTCTTGATTCTGGTAAATTACATAGATAGTTGCTACTAAAATTACAGGTATGCTTAAAAGGTTAGAAAAAAAAACTGCAAAGTCCCTATTATATCCAAAAAAACGAAGAAAAATTATTACGGAACCTGATCTACTTACCCCAGGAATCAAAGCAAAACATTGAAAAATTCCTACGAATAAAGAAGTTGAAAAGTTTAATTCTTCCCTCCCTCTTACAGTTAGACAAAATTTGTCAAAAACAAAAAGAAGAATTCCAAAAAAAATACTGGTTATTCCAATAACTAAAAAGAGACTTTTATTATCATAATTAAAAAATTTAGAAAAAAAGAATCCAGATAACAAAATGGGAAGTGTTGCAATTATTAGATTAATTGCCAAAGTAGAATTTTTGTCAATATCTGGTCTTACTATATGTTTTAAAGATACTAGTAATGAAAAAAGGTGTCTACCATAATACAAACATACTGCAACCAAAGATCCTGCGTGTGCAATTACATTAGCCTCCAAAGTAGAAATGTTAGATATTAGAGTGATATCAAAAAAATTGTTGAACAGGATTAGGTGACCCTGAGAGCTTACAGGAATGAATTCGGTAAAACCTTGAATTAATGCAAATAGAAGGATTAAGTACACAATGATTCCTTTATCTATCTAACATCATACTAAAAAAAAATACAAAAACTAAAAATTTCTTTAAAAAATAAAAATGATCAATACAATTCATTTTATGAATATCAGAAATTTTGACTTAAATTTACTCATAGTTTTTAAAACTTTATTTGACGAAAGAAATGTTACAAGGGCCAGTAAGAAAATTGGCATAACACAACCTGCAATGAGTAATGCTCTGAATAGATTAAGATACTTAGTTAAAGATGAATTATTTATTAGAGGTCCTAAAGGTATGAGACCTACTCCTAGGGCAGTAGAACTTTCAATACCTGTTAAAGGGGCGCTGAGTAACCTTGAATTTGCGTTGTCTACAATCAACTTTAACCCAGAAACAGCTGAGAAACTTTACAGGATCTCTATTTCTGACGACGTTGCTCCATTAATCATTCCCAATTTAATAAGTTTCTTACAAAAGAAATCACCTAATTCATCACTAAGGATCAGGTCAGAACAAGGTTCAGGGGCAATAAAATTACTTGATAGCAATGATATTGATTTTGCAATTGGGAGATTTGAGATTGTACCAAGTAGATTTGGGTTTATTGAGCTTTTTGTAGAAAATTATGTTTGTATGATGAATAAGTCTCACGAATTATCTAAAGAAAAAAGACTTTCAATTGAACAATATCTTTCTTCTAAACACTTAAGAGTTGCACCAGATGGTGCTCCAACAGCTCCAATTGATAGATCACTAAGCCAGTTGAATCTTGAAAGAGAAATTTTTGTAAGAATAGATCTTATAACAATGGCCCCACTAATTTTAAAAGATTCTGACTTAATTCTTACTCTACCATCTAAAACAGCCCAAAGAATGGCTAACAACTATGGTTTTATCATTGCAGAATTACCCATAGAGTTAGAAAAAAGAAAAACAAAATTGATATGGCATAATGAATTATCAAGTCACCCTTCATTTGATTGGATAAAAAAACAAATTAAAGTTGATCTATGATGAAGTTTATTTTTTTTGGGGCAGGGTACTGCTCAAAATATATAATTCCTCTCCTACCAAAAAATTGTGAAATTATATGTACACATAATCTAAAAATTAAAAAGAATCCCGATGACATAAATTACAATCTTAAAAGACTTTGTTTTAACGATTTTCTAAAGGAAAAAGAAAAATTGTTAAAGGACACTTCATTTATTTTAAATTCAATACCTCCAACAGAGAAAGGAGATGTTGTGTTAAATAATTTAAAGGAGAATATCTTAAAAAATAAAGAAAAACTTAAGTGGTTTGGTTATTTTTCATCTACGAGTGTTTATGGCAACTATGATGGTGATTGGGTTGATGAAAACTCAAAGCTTGTTCCCCAAACTGCAAGAGGGATTCTTAGAAAAAAAACTGAAACTAGTCACCTTGATTTGTTTAGGTTGCATGGTTTACCTATTCACATTTTTAGACTCCCGGGAATATATGGTCCTGGTAGGTCGGTCTTTGATAAAGTAAAAAATGGCGAAATAACTGAAATAATAAAAAAAGATCACTTTTTCTCTCGTGTTTATGTTGAAGATATAGGTTCAGCTATAAGTAAAAGTATAAATTACCCAACTCCTGGTGAAATTTTTAATTTATCTGATGATTTGCCCTGTCAATCTCAAGAAATCGTAAGATATGCTGCATCTTTAATTAAAATCTCATCTATAAAAACTTTAAGTTATGACGATCTTAATTTAAATCAAAAAATAAGAAGCTTTTATCTTGATAATAAAAGAGTTAGAAATTTAAAAATAAAAAAAATATTGGATTGGACACCTAAATATGGAAATTATAAATTAGGGCTTAAAAGAATACTTGAGATCTGAACATGAAAACAATTCTACAAATACTTCCATCTTTAGATAAAATTAATGGAGGTGTTGAAAGAGGAACTCTTGACATAGCCAAAGAACTTGCGGAAAGAAAATATAACTCAGTTATTATTTCATCAGGTGGAGAAATGGCGGATAGATATAAATACAAGGGAGTGAGTCACTATAAAATAGAAATAAATAAAAAAGGGCTTATTAATTTTTTTTCATCAAGAAGTAGATTTAGAAAATTATTAGATGAAATCAAGCCTGATATAGTTCATGTAAGAAGTAGGTGGCCATCCTTTTGTTTCACTTCTGAGATAAAGAAAAGAAAAATTCCTTATGTAACAACTTACCATGGAACTTATAGTGGAAATCAAAACCTACTCAAAAAATCTTATAATAAAGTAATGACCAATGGCGATAAGATTATTACAATTTCAAAATTTATTGATGATCACATTAGACATTTCTTTCCGGAAGTTAAAAATAAACTTGTACAAATAAACCGAGGGATAGATACAGAAAATTTTAATCTTAACTCTGTATCACAAGTTCGAAAAGAAAAAATTTTAAGTGATTTATCAATTCCCGAAAGATCGCATATCATTTTACTACCTGGAAGATTATCTTCATGGAAAGGACAAATTGTTGGTATTGATGCATTGAACTATGCTTTAAAAAAAACACCTGGCTTAAATATAGTAATGTTACTTGTTGGGTCAGAAAATGAAAAGAATAAGTTTACAAAAAAAATAAAAAAAAAATTAAAAGAATTAAAATTAACTAACAGAGTTATATTTTGTGGAAATATTTCTGATATGGCAACTGTTTACTCAATTTCAGATATCGTTTTATCAACCTCTATAGAACCTGAAGCTTTTGGAAGGATTACAGCAGAAGCCTCTTCAATGACTAAACCAGTAATTGCATCAAATCATGGAGGCTCAAGAGAAATTATTGAAAACAATCTTTCTGGGTGGCTTGTAAACCCTGGTGATGCAGAGGCCTTGGGTGAAAAAATTCTTTATGTATTAAATTTGGAACAAAAAAAAAAAGATTTGATCGGAAGTAATGCAAGAAAAAGAATTATTGAAAAATTTAATTTAAAGCAAATGCTGGATAAAACTATTAATGTTTATGAGGAATTAATTGAAGCAAAAGAAAATTTTGGTAGTTAAATTTGGTGGATTAGGTGACGTAATTTTGTCACTTGATGCAATGTACTCAATTTACAAGAAATTTGGTAAAAATATTTCACTATTAACAGAAGAACCCTTTGATAAACTTTTAAAAAAATCTCAATGGTTTAAAGAAATATTTACAATAAAAAGGTCAAAGTTTTATCTTTACGATATTTATCAAATAAAAAAAAAAATTGATCCGGAATTTTTCTCTAATGTATTTGATTTACAAACTTCCAACAGATCATCTTATTATTTAAAAATTTTTAAGAATCTTGACTGTGATACCAATGGTATTGGAAAGTATTCAAAGACAAAACATTTGAATGCAAATCGAGATAATATGCATACAATTGAAAGACAAAAAGATCAGTTAGGCTTTTCTAAGGTAAAATTTATTAGAAAACCAAACCTGTCATGGTTTTATAAAAAATCTAATAGATTCAATTTTTTTGGTCAATATGCGCTTGTAGTTCCTGGAGGCTCAGAAAAAAGGTTGAATAAAAGAATTCCCCTGGAACTTTTTTTTGAAATAGTATCTCTACTTATTAATAAAAATATAAAACCAATACTAATTGGTGCACAAGACGACTTTCAAGTCTGCAAAAAAATTGAAGAAAAGTATCCTAAGGTACAAAATCTTTGTTTAAAAACTAGTTTTTTTGATATTGCATCTTTAGCTACAAATTCCATATTTTCAATTGGAAACGATACTGGTCCGACCCATATAATTTCTAGAGCTAACAAAAAAACAATTGTTCTTTTTACCAAAAACTCTAATCCAAATTTATGTAGCCCAGTTGGTAAGTTAACAGAGATTTTAACTTTTGATAATTCCAATAATTTTTTTAAAAAAATTGTACTAGACAAAACTATGAAAGCTATTTCACGATGATCAATATTGACATAACAATACATTTACTCTAATTAAAATAATGTTAAAAATTACCTTCCCAGATGGAAATCAAAAAAAATATAAGCCCGGTATAACAGGTCTTGACATTGCATCAGATATTTCTGTATCTCTTTCCAAAATGGCAATTGCAATATTTGTTAATGGTGATCAAAAAGACCTATCTGACCCAATTAACGAAGATGCTTTAATAAATATAATTACATTAAAAGATGAATCGGGTCTTGAAATAATGCGTCATACAGTCGCTGCACAAGTTCTTGCTAAAGCCATTAAAAATATCTATCCTCAAGCTAAGTTAGCTATAGGACCAACAATAGAGAATGGTTTTTATTATGATGTTTTACTAAATGATTCAATTTCTTCTGACGACTTATCAACTATTGAAGAGGAAATGAAAAAAATTGTAAAAGAGGGTCATTTAATTAATAAAAAAATAAAAGATAAAAATGAAGCAATAAAATTATTTGAAAAGCTTGAAGAACCATACAAAATACAAATAATTAATGATTCATTACAAGAAAATGATTTTCAAATTTACCAACAAGGAGAGACCAATTTTTTTGATTTGTGTAGGGGGCCGCATCTTCCAAGTTTAAAATTAATAGGTGAATTTAAACTAACAAAAGTTTCTGGGGCGTATTGGCGAGGTAATTCAAAAAATGAAATGCTTCAAAGAATTTATGGTACAGCGTGGAGAAATAAAAAAGAATTAGATTCATATTTGTCAATGTTAGAGGAGGCAGAAAAAAGAGATCACAGAAAGTTAGGAAAAGAAATGGACCTTTTTCATTTTCAGGAAGACGCACCTGGATCAGTTTTTTGGCATCCTAAAGGGTGGTTGATTTTTAATGAATTAGTAGATTATATGAGAAATAAGCAAGCAAAAGCCGGTTATACTGAGATTAGTACTCCGACAGTTTTAGATAGATCTCTGTGGGAAAAGTCTGGTCATTGGGAAAAATTTCAAGATAATATGTATCTTGCAAAAACTAACGACGAAAAAATTTTTGCATTAAAACCAATGAACTGTCCTGGTGGAATACAAATATACAATCATTCTTTAAGAAGTTATAGAGATCTTCCTCTTAGAATCGCTGAATTTGGGAAAGTTTTTAGATTTGAACCTTCTGGTGCGCTTCATGGACTTATGCGAGTAAGGGAATTTACACAAGATGATGCCCATATTTATTGTTTAGAGGAACAAATGGAAGAAGAATGTGAAAAGGTTATTAATTTAACTTTGGATATATACAAAGATTTTGGATTTAAGAATGTAAAGATTAAATTTTCTGATAGACCAAAAAAAAGGATAGGTGACGATGATATTTGGGATTTTCTTGAAAAATCACTGCTTAACTCTTTAAAAAGATTAAACTTAGAATTTGATATTAATAAAGGGGATGGAGCGTTTTATGGACCCAAAATTGAATTTGTATTAGTTGACGCTATTGGGAGAGAATGGCAATGTGGAACATTGCAGGTAGATTTAAATTTACCTCCAAGGCTAAATGCAAATTTCATAGATAAGGATGGATCTAAAAAACACCCTGTGATGCTACATAGAGCCTTTTTCGGATCTTTAGAGAGGTTCATAGGAATTTTGATTGAAAATTATGCTGGTAGATTACCTCACTGGCTTGCGCCAGTTCAGGTTGCTATAGCTACTATTAATGATAATTGTATTGAATATTCAAAGACTATTGGAAATTATCTTAGTAAAGACAGAATAAAATTTAAATTTGACTTCAGAAATGAAAAGTTAAATTATAAAATTAGAGACCTATCTCTTGAAAAAGTTCCTTACATTGTTGTAATTGGTGAAAAAGAAATTTCGGATAAAACAATTTCATTAAGGTCATACCCGGAGAATAAATTGGTATCAATGCAATTAAACGAGTTCCTAAAAAAAATAAAAAATTCTTGCAGAAAAGAATAATTTATGACTAATCTGTTGTATTATTGATACTTTAAAGAAAGGTAAATAAGAAAAATATGCAAATAAATAGATTATGAACAAGAGTTCCTTCAGTTCAAATCGTGGCCCAGCGGTCAATAAATCTATATCAGCTAAATCAGTCAGGGTGATTACAGATAACGGTGAAATGTTAGGTGTTCTTCAAATTGAAGAAGCTTTAAAAATAGCCTCAGACCGAGGTTTGGATCTTGTTGAGGTTTCACCCAAAGCTAACCCCCCAGTGTGTAAAATAATTGATTATGGTAAATACAAATACAGAGTTCAAAAAAAGCAAGCTGAAGCTCGAAAAAAACAAAAAACATTTGAGGTAAAAGAGGTCAAGTTAAGACCAGGTATTGAAGATCATGATTATGGTGTAAAACTTAAGTCTATTCAAAGATTTCTTGGTGATGGAGATAAGGTTAAGATTACACTTAGATTTAAGGGAAGGGAAATGGCATATCAGCAAAGAGGAATGGAAATACTAAAAAAGTTACAAAGTGCTATTGAACAATTAGCAAAAATAGAACAAGTTCCAACTCTTGAAGGCAAACATATGATTATGGTTGTCGCTCCAAGATAGATTTATTAATTAAATCATCCTTGCATTGAAAAAAAAAAAATATATAAATATAAAAAATTTATATTGCCAAAAATTTAGATAAATTATGCCAAAAATTAAGACAAAAAGTGGAACGAAGAAAAGATTTAAAACAACTGGCTCAGGAAAGGTTGCAATGTTTTCAAGTGGAAAAAGACATAACCTAACTAAAAGGACGAAAAAAATGAAAAGATCGGCAAAAGGTCCTGTCATTATGTCAAAGCAAGATACCAAAATAGTTAAAAAATACATGAATTCTAAAATTTGATGAGGTAATTATGTCAAGAGTTAAAGCAGGGTTTGTTACCAGAAGAAGACACAAAAAAATAATCAAAAGGGCTAAGGGTTATTATGGTAGAAGAAAAAATACTTTCAAGGTTGCTAATCAGGCAGTTGAAAAAGCTGGCCAGTACTCTTACAGAGATAGAAAAGTAAAAAAAAGACAATTTAGAAGTCTTTGGATTCAAAGAATTAATGCGGGTTGTCGATTGCATGGAATTAAGTACTCCTCATTTATCAATGGTTTGAAAAAAGTTAATCTTCATTTCAATAGGAAAGTTCTTGCTGATTTAGCAGCTCAAGAACCTGACTCATTTAAAGAAATTGTAGCTAAAGTTAAAGCAGGCTGATAATTTATATTTAATGAAAAACTATGACCAGCTCATTGACTCAGCTTTAGCTGAATTAGAAAGTTGTGAATCTCTTGATTTATTAGAAAGCATAAGAATTAAATACTTTGGAAAAAATGGTGAGGTCACAAGTATACTTAAAAATATTTCCAATCTTTCTGAAACAGATAAAAAAGATATGGGAAAAAAAGTTAATTTACTTAAACAAAATTTTTTTCACAATTTGGAAAAAAAGAAAAATTTAATTGAACAAACTCAAATCAAAGAAAAATTAAAAAAGGAACAAATTGACATATCTCTTCCAACGCGTGAAGTTGAAAATTTTGACTCTAAACTTCATCCAATAACTCATACAGTAAACGAGATTGTTTCCATATTGGGTAATATGGGTTTAAATTATGAAGAAGGACCAGATATAGAAAATGACTTTTATAATTTCACTGCTTTAAATATCCCAGAAAATCATCCTGCCAGGGAAATGCATGATACTTTTTATATAAAAAATAATCAGGAAAAGCTCGTATTAAGAACACATACGTCACCCGTTCAAGTTAGAAATTTAAAAAAAAAAAAGTTTCCTCTCAGAATTTTTGCACCCGGAAGAACATACAGATGTGATTCAGATATTACTCATACACCTATGTTTCATCAAGTAGAAGGCTTGGTTGTTGATCACTTAGTTACTTTTGCAAATTTGAAATGGTTTTTAGAGAAATTTTGTAAAACATTCTTTGATAATGAAAAATTAAAATTAAGGTTCAGACCATCTTACTTTCCTTTTACTGAACCATCGGCAGAGGTAGATATTAATTGTTCTATAACATCAGGAAAAATTACTCTTGGTGAAGGAGACAAATGGATGGAAATTTTAGGGTGTGGTATGGTTCACCCTAATGTTTTAAAGATGTCTGGTGTCGATGATGACAAACTAAGAGGGTTTGCTTTTGGAATGGGAATTGAAAGATTATCGATGTTAAAATATGGTATGCCTGATCTTCGTGACTTTTATGATTCAAATATTAATTGGTTAAGTCACTATGGCTTCTCTTTTTTGGAAACCACGGATTTAAGTTGGCGATAAAATGAAATTTACTGTTGGTTGGTTGAAAGATTATCTTGAATTTGATTCCTCTGTTGCAGATCTTTGTAACAAACTAACTGATATTGGGCTAGAAGTGGAAAAAGTTTCAGACCCCTCACAAGACCTAAAAAATTTTAAAATAGCTAAAATTTTAAAAAAAAAACCACACCCAAACGCCGACAAACTAAGTTTATGTGATGTCTTTGATGGTAACGAAAACTTTCAAATTGTTTGCGGAGCAAAAAATGCAAGAGAAAATTTAACTACCGTATTAGCTCCCGTCGGTACGATCATTTTCTCAGGAAAAAAAAATGAATTTAAAATTGGAAAAAGCAAAATAAGGGGAGAAGAATCTAACGGAATGCTTTGTTCTGAAGAGGAGTTAGGATTATCAGATTTTTCCCAGGGAATAATCGAACTAGATGAAAATCATAAAATTGGAGATGAATATTCTCAATATATTAATGATGAAGATATCACGATTGAGATTGCAATCACGCCTAACAGAGTAGATTGTGCTGGAGTTTATGGAATAGCAAGAGATCTTTCAGCAGCCGATTTTGGAAAATTGAAGAAAAAAAAGATTACTAAAATTGAGAGTAAATTTAAAACCCAGATTAAGTTACTAAATAAATTAAAAGATGGAGATTGTCCAAATTTTACAATTAGATTAATAAAAAATGTAGAGAATAAAGATTCGTCGTCCTACCTGAAAAAAAGATTTAATAAAACAGGATTAAAGATTATTTCGTCTTTGGTTGATATTACAAACTTTATTACAATAGATTTTTGTCGCCCTCTACATGTTTTTGATTATGATAAAATTGAAGGAAATTTGATTATTAGGCATTCAAAAAAAGGTGAGAGTTTTGTAGGATTAGATGATCAAAACTATTTACTTGATGATGGTATGATTGTCATTAGTGATGATAGTGGTGTAATTAGTTTAGCAGGAATTCTAGGAGGTAAAAAAACCGCTTGTGATGATAAAACAAAAAATGTTCTTATCGAGTCAGCATATTTTTTACCAGCAAGTATAATAAAAAGTGGTCGAAGATTAAACATCCAAAGTGATGCTAGATACAGATTTGAGAGAGGTATAGATCCAGATTCTGTTGATGAAGGAATTGAGTATGCTTCTGACATGATATTAAAAAGCTGCGGTGGTGAGCCTGGAAGTATTGTAAAAGATAGCCACAAGATTATTGAGAAAAATACAATACAGATAAAAAAATCTTTTTTTGAAAAAGTTCTGGGCATTGAAATTTCTAATCAATTTATTCATGACAAACTTAATAAGATTGGTTGTCATTTTAGTGGAAATGAAAACTTGATTGTAACCCCACCTTCATGGAGAAGTGATCTAAAAATTAAGGAAGACCTTGTGGAGGAAGTTGCACGATTATATGGATTAGAAAAAATTCCAAGTATTCCTTTTGATTTTCATACAAACACAACTAAAAAAAAAACATCTGACATTCAAGTAATAAGATATAAAATAAAAAAGTTATTAGTAAGTAGAAATATTTTTGAGATTATTACATGGTCTTTTACAGATGAAAAAGCACAAAAACTTTTCAGTGAAACAGAAAATTTTTTAAAAATTACCAATCCTATAAGCTCAGAACTATCCTGTATGCGATCAAATTTATTACCTAATATTATTTCATCTATAAAAAAAAATATTAATAAAAACGTTAATAATTTTTCCTTTTTCGAGTTAGGACCTATTTTTTTAGGAGAAGAACCAGAGGAACAATTTGATTATATTTGTGTAGTAAGGTCTGGTAAAGTAAATGAAAAAAGTTGGATTGACAAAGAAAGAAATTTTGATTTTTTTGATATTAAAGCGGATATGTATTCCGTATTAAATTGTTTAGATATGAACATTGATAAGTTTGATATAATAAGATCGTCTAAATCTTACTATCATCCTGGAAAAAGTGGTTCTGTTGTAATTTCCAATGAAACAGTTGGCTTTTTTGGTGAAATAAGTCCAGTTATTCTCAATTCATTTGATTTAAAGGATCAACTAGTTGCTTTTGAATTAAATTTAACTAAGTTGTTAAAATTTTATAAAAAAAAAGAAAAATCAAAAAATCCATTAATAGCATCCCAATATCAATTTTCTAAAAGGGATTTTTCTTTTGAACTAGATAAAAATATTTTTTCATTAGAAATCGTAAAATTAATAAAAAATACCAATCGTAAGTTAATTAAGGATGTAAAGGTTTTTGATAGTTATGAAGGGGAAAAAATTAATGAAAAGAAAAAAGCTGTTGGTTTTGAGGTTACAATTCAGTCTAATGAAAAAACATTGACAGATAATGAAATAAATGAAATTTCAGATGAAATAATTTCAAATGTAAAAAAAAAGTATGATGCAAAATTGAGGTAATATGCGCTTAAGAAAAATAAGAAATTTCTCAATAATTGCTCACATTGATCACGGTAAATCAACTTTAGCAGACAGAATTATCCAAAGATGTGGAGGATTATCTGATAGAGAAATGAAAGAGCAAGTTCTCGATTCAATGGATATTGAGAGAGAAAGAGGTATTACAATAAAAGCCCAAACAGTCTATTTAAATTATAAAGCTAAAAATAATGAAATTTATAATTTCAATTTAATGGATACCCCTGGTCATGTTGATTTTTCTTATGAAGTTAGCAGGTCATTGGCTTCTTGTGAAGGTTCTCTTTTAGTTGTTGACGCATCTCAGGGTGTTGAAGCTCAAACTCTTGCTAATGTATATAAAGCGATTGATAGTAACCATGAGATAATTCCTGTGTTGAACAAAATTGATCTTCCTTCTTCTGAACCCGATAGAATTAAAAAACAGATTGAAGATGTAATAGGTATAGATGCGTCGAATGCTATCCAAGTTTCAGCAAAAACTGGTGATGGAGTTGATACTTTATTAGAGTCTATAGTTGAACGACTTCCATCTCCATCAGAGTTTAATTCTTCTAATTTAGTGGCTATGTTAATTGACAGTTGGTACGACACATATTTAGGTGTAATTATTTTGGTAAGAATAAAATCAGGTTCTTTAAAAAAAGGTATGAAATTAAAAATGATGGGTACAAAGGCAATATATCAGGTTGAAAGCTGTGGTTTTTTTACTCCAAAAATTAAATATGTTAATGAATTAAATTCAGGAGAAATTGGATTTATTACCGCGGGTATTAAACATGTAAGTGATTGTAAAGTAGGAGATACAATTACTGATGAAGCAGATCCAGTTAGTCAACCACTTCCAGGTTTTAAACCAAGTATTCCCGTTGTTTTTTGTGGTCTTTATCCTGTAGATGCAGACGATTATGATGTTTTAAAAGATAGTCTTGCTAAACTAAGTTTAAACGATGCTAGTTTTACCTATGAACCTGAATCATCAGCAGCGCTTGGTTTGGGTTTTAGGTGTGGTTTTCTTGGCTTACTCCATTTGGAAATCATTCAAGAGAGGTTGAGTAGAGAATTTAATTTAAATTTGATTACAACATCGCCGTCGGTTGTATATAGAATTGTAAAAACAAATTCTGAAAAGTTAGAAATTCATAACCCTTCTGAGATGCCTGATGTTGTAAAAATACAGTCTATTTCCGAACCTATTATTGAGGCAACTATTTTGTTACCTGATGACTATTTAGGACCTGTAATGAAACTTTGTACAGATAGAAGAGGTATTCAAAAAAATTTAACTTATGTTGGTAAAAGAGCAATGGTTATATACCAACTTCCTCTAGCAGAAGTTGTTTTTGATTTTTATGATAGACTAAAATCGATTACAAGTGGATATGCCAGTTTTGATTATGAATTTAAAGATTATCAAGAAAGTGATTTAGTTAAGGTTCAGATTTTAGTAAACTCAGAACCTGTTGACGCTCTATCTTTTATTTGTCATAGATCAAAATCTGCAACCAGAGGAAAAGTTTATTGCGAGAAGTTAAAGGATCTTATCCCTAGACAACAATTTAAAATTCCTCTACAAGCTTCCATTGGCGGTAAAATCATTGCTAGAGAAACGATAAATAGCTACAGAAAAGATGTAACAGCTAAACTATACGGGGGTGATGTAACTAGAAAAAATAAATTATTAGATAAGCAAAAAAAAGGAAAAAAAAGAATGAGGCAATTCGGTAAAGTTGAAATACCTCAATCAGCATTTATAAATGTTTTAAAAACATCACTTGATTAATGGAGAGGTGGCCGAGTGGCTGAAGGCGCACGCTTGGAAAGCGTGTAAACAGGAAAC
>NZGH01000023.1 GCA_002690875.1 Rickettsiales bacterium | reverse complement strand
TAATCATTTTTATATCTTGAGCTCTACATACTATAAACTATAATAAATAAAAAATGAAAATATTAATATTATGAATTTTGTTTTTCCTTATTTAGACATTCTTATATTAGCCTTTTTAGCAATATTTTTAGGTTTTAGACTAAAGAATTTGTTGGGGGAAAAATCTGGTTTTGAAGAAAAGACTAAAACCGATCAAAAACCATTAGAAAACAAAGAAAATGAGAATAAAATTGTACCGATTAACAAAAAGAGTAGGGAGTTAAAAGGTATTGACCTTATTAAAAGTATTGATAAATCCTTTACTGAGAATGATTTTAAGAATGGAGTAAAAAACGCATTTGATATTATTGTCAAAGCATTTTCAAATAGTGATACAGATACCCTAAAAAAGTTATTAAGCTATGATTTATTAAAAAATTTTACTAAAGTCATTACGGAAAGAACTGCTAAAAATGAAATTCATGAAACTATAATTTCTTCTGTAGATAAAATTGAAATTATAGATAGTAAATTAGTGTCAAATATAGCTAGAATAACAGTTGTAATCACATCTAGTCAATCAAATGTAATAAAAAATATTGATGGAAGTTTGATTGAAGGTAATGCTAATACTTATGAAACAATAAAAGACAAATGGTGTTTTGAAAAAGATATTACTATTTCAGATCCAATTTGGAGATTAGTAGAAACAGACTCTGCTGAATAAATTATATTTTTTATGAATGGATACGATGATTACGAGATTTGGAAAAATGTTACCAAATCAATTAAAATATATTCAAATAACAAAATTTCACCTAAAGTTAGAGAAGACTTAATAGTTGAAAAAAAAATAAAAAGGGGTTCCGACCCCAGTCCTATTGCCAAAGAAGAAACCGATAACTTTAATAGAAAAAACGAGCATCAAAAACAAATTAACAATAACAACCTAACGGTTGATTTGACAAACTTTGATAATAAGAAAACTGGAATCGATAGAAATACCCTAAAAAAAATTAGAAAAGGCAATTATCAAATTGATGATATTCTTGATCTCCACGGTACAAAATTAGTTGTGGCAGAATTAAGGGTAAAAAGCTTTATTAAACAAGCATTTAATGACCAAAAAAGCTTTTTATTAATTATCACTGGAAAGGGATTACATGGTAAAGGACAGATTAGAAAAAATATTTCATTTTGGTTAAATAGTTTTGAGTTTTCAAAAATGATACTTGCTTTTTCTAGTGCTGATAAAAAAGATGGTGGAGAAGGAGCCATTTATGTTAAATTACGCAGAAATAAATAAATTAACACTAAGCTTAGAGTACGAAATTGAAATTTATTAAGAATAATTCACAACTTCCACCTCCAAAAATCAATATAGAATTAATCAATAAGTTTGAAAAAGGAGACTTAGAAGAATTATGTGATGCTACAGAATTAGCTGTTTTAGAAGGTGGAGGTTTTGGTTGGATAAAACCCCCTCCTCGAAAAACATTAAAAGACTATTGGAATGGAGTTTTAATCATTCCAGAAAGAGATTTAGTTATAGGAAGGCTTGATAAAATTGTAGCAGGTTCCTGTCAAATAGTAATGCCCTCAAAAAACAATGAGGCTCAAAAACATATTTGTAACTTAACAACATTTTTTTTAGCACCTTGGGCAAGAGGTTATGGTATTTCTCCAAAGTTAATTGAATATGCAGAAAAGCATGTTTTAGAAAAAGGTTTTAAAGTTATTACACTAGATGTTAGAGAAACACAATTAAGGGCTATAGAAATTTATAAACAAAACGGATACAAATGTTTTGGCTCGAATGATTACTATGCAAATGTAAATGGTAAATACATTAAAGGATTATTTTTTTATAAAAATATTTCTTGATAAACAAAGTTAATAATATCTTTTTGAAATTTTATGAGGTTAATATGTCTAACTATAACAATGAAAATATTTTTTCAAAAATCTTAAAAAAACAAATACCTTGTAAAGAAATATCCAGTGACAAAAATAATTTTGCATTTGAAGATATTAATCCACAAGCACCTATTCATTCATTGATAATACCAAAAAATAAATTTAAAGATTTTAATGATTTTATTCAAGACGGAACTGATGAAGAGTTGGCATCATTTCTTAAATCAATTTATAATGTAGTAAAGAAAAAAAAAGTTGAAGAAAGTGGTTATAGAATTATTATTAATTGTGGTGATGATGGAAACCAAGAAGTTCCACATCTTCACGCTCATTTACTAGCAGGTAGAAATTTAGGAAAAATTCTTTCAAAAAAATAATTTACTGGCTTAATGACTCGCTAAGTATTAAGTAATTAACTATTTCATTAATATACTTAATATTTTTTGCAATAGAGATTACTTTGTTCATTTCATTCTTATCTTTTGAGACACCACTAATAAAAGCGATACCGTTCACAACATCTATGTTATAATTTGTCGATGAGACCTCTTTATCAGACAAAAGTTTAAATTTCAATGATGTTTCTGCAGTCAAATCTTTGGCGGCATCTCTAACAGAACTTCCATCACTAACTATTACTTCATTTATTACCTCTTTAACTCCTCGAACACTCCAAGTGAGTTTTGTAGACTCAATTCGAACATCTGGTTTCATAACTTTTCCAGTTAAAAGAACAGTTCCATCATTAACAAAAACAGAAACACCTCTGAAATCATTAACATTAGTTTGAAATAATGTCTCTTTGATTTGGGCTTTTATAAATGTATCTGACAGAGATAAACTAGCACCCTTCTCGGAGTCATAGGCATTAACAGTAGCCAAACTAGTTGCGTTAAATATTAATGGTGCACAACCACAATTAACAAAAATTGAAGTTAGAACAATAGTTTTAATTATAAAAGTTTGATTATAAAAATATCTTAACATTAATATACTTTAGGCGAATATTTGAAAAACTTCAAGAAGGCTATGTTAAAATTCATTTAATATTTTTTAATTTGTTTTTCTCTGATAATGAATATTTATAAATTACATTTCTAGACTTACCAGTTTTCGCTACAATGGTATCAACAACATCTCTTAGAGAATTGTTTTTCAATAAGCTTTGTATTTGACTTTTATCTTTTTCTTCAATACTAGCCTTTTCAGATAAGTCTATAGGTCCTAAAACAATCACAATTTCTCCTTTGATAATTTCTCTATCTTTAATATTTGATAATATAAAAGATAAGTCTCCTCTAATTATTTCTTCATTTAATTTAGTAAGTTCTCTAAGGAATGCACCTTCTGTTTTTCCAAAGACTTTAATCATATCACCTAAAAGAGAAACTACTCTTTTAGGTGATTCAAACCAAATACTTGTAGAATCCATAAAAGAAATTTTTGAAAATAATTTGTTTCTTAAAACCTTTTTTTTAGGAGGAAATCCAACAAAGTAAAAAGAATTTAAAGGTAAACCGGAAACAACTAAAGATGACAATAATGAAGAAGGTCCTGGAATAGAAGAGATTTTTATGTTATTTTTAATTGCTAATTTAATTAGAGTATAACCAGGATCAGACAATAATGGTGTGCCAGCATCTGATATAATACAAATATTTAACCCTTTAAGAATTAAATTGATTATTGAATTATCTTTAATAAAAGAATTATTATCATTATAACTGATAATTTTTTTGAACGATAAATTTAAAAGTTTCCCTAACTTTAATGCTTGACGTGTATCTTCTGCAGCAACTATATCAGCTTTGGTAAGAACTGACATAGCCCGTAATGTGATATCCTTAATATTACCTATAGGAGTAGAAACTATAAATAACTCCCCTATCAAATCATTCTTTTTTATTTTTGAATTCATTTAAGTTTTAAGGTCTGTTATGATTAAAATTTTATTATTAAAGTATTTAGATGCTAAAAACTAACATAATTTTTTTATTTTTTTTCACTTATTTTGTTGTTTCATGTAATAACAATTCAAGAGAAACACTTAATATTGATAACACCAAACCTATTATTGAAAACAGTAAAGAAGAGATTGTTAAAAACAATAATATTAAACTAAACGATATTAACTTAACAAAATCAAAAAAAGAACTAAGCATTACTTCAAGTAATAAAATAGAAATCTATCTAAAGAAAGACATAAAAGAAAAACTCAATTTTAATTCTAATGAATCACTTGATAAAGAGATATTTTATGACAACAAATTATTAAAAATAGAAAACAATGGAACTGTTAAAATACAAGAATTTACTTTAAATGAGACTAAAGATCAACTTAAAGAATATAAACCACCTTTAACCCAAAAAATTTTAAATGAGCCAGAAATAAAAGCAGAGGAAAATAAAGCTGTTATTGCAGCTTTGGAATTATTCTCTAAATCAAAAAATGAAAAAATAAATGAATTAAAAGTAATAGAAAATACAACAGTTATTTCCGATATAGATAATAGAGGTTTAAAAAGAATTGCGTTACTTATTCCCACATCTGGACAATATGAAAAAATTGGTGAAAGTATCCTTAAAGGTGTTGAGCTAGCATATTTTGAAGATTCAAATAAAAAATTTGAAATAATTGTTTTTGATACAAATAAAGACTTAAAAAAAACAGCTAATGATATTATTAGAAGTTCTTGTTCTATAGTCATTGGGCCAGTGTTTTCTAATGAGATAAAGATAGTTAAGGATGCTTTGAAGTCAACAGGAATACCAATTTTATCATTTTCTAATGATATTAGGTCTAGAATGGAAGGCGTTTGGTTGTTAGGTCAATTACTAAAAGATGAAATAAACCTAATAACAGATTATATAATTGATATCGGCCTTAAAAACATAGCAATATTAGGATCAAACAATGAATATGGAAAAATACTAACAAAAACTATTAAAACAAACCTTCAAGAAACAGGTGCAATAAAGAAAACTTTACTTATAAATGAAACAGAACTGCAAGATTTAAATTTATTACGATCAAAAATAAAAATCTTTACAGGCTGGAAAAAATTAGAAGATGAAAGTGCTGAATTACCAGAACCAAAGTTTGATGCTATAATTTTTTCAGGTAATAAGACTTTTATAATAAAAACAGCGCCACTTTTGTCCTATTATGATCATGGACCAGATAGAATATTTATTTTTGGAAATTCGCAAATGGCACAAAGGGAAACTGTGCTAGAACCATCACTAAATGGAGCTTATTTTTCATCAATAAAATATAATATAAGAAATGAATTTGCAGATAAATGGAGAGAAAACTGGGGTGGAGAACCCTTACTACTGTCTGCTTTAGGGTATGATATAGTCAAAATACTAAATGATAAAAAACCGGCTCAAGATTTGATAAATTATTTAATTAAAAAAGAAGGACACAACGGCTTCACAGGAAAACTATGGTTATCCGAAAATGGTTTAAGTAAAAGAGAAGTTTTTCTCCACAAGATAGAAAATAAAAAAGCTTTTCAAGTTTTTTAGAAAAATCACAGAGTTAGGCTTGTTAGAAGAGAGTCTAAGACCTTTCTTCCCTCATCTGTAGACCTTAAGTAATTATTCTGAATTTCAACCTTTTTTGACCTTATTAAATTTTTGAGAGATTCAGAATTAATAATTTTAATGACCTTCTTTAATTTAATGCCTTTTTTTTGTCTTAACCCCATTAATAATATTTCCAAAGAATATTCATCATTATCTTCAACTCTTTTTTCTTCAATACCATTATTAAAAAGTTTAACACATTCAAGCCATGATTTAGGGTTCTTTCTATTTTCTGTGACTAAACGAGTGTTTTTGTTTAATAAAACTCGACCATGTGCTCCCGGGCCTATTCCAAGCCAATTTCCACCATTCCAGTAAACCAGGTTGTGAACACACTCTTCTTTTGGTAGAGAAAAATTTGAAATTTCATAATTATTAAGACCAACTTTTTTTGTTTTATTTAATGTAAATTCATAAAAAATAGATTCTTTATCACTAGAAATGGGAAGCAATTTTTTTTCGAGATATTTTCTATAAAACTTTGTACCTTTTTCAATAGTTAATTGATATAAAGACAGATGTTTTGGCTGATAAGAAAAAGCAATATCTAAATTTTTTTCCCAATCCACTAATTTTTGATTAGGAAGACCGTAAATCAAATCAAAAGAATTTTTTGAGAAAATTTCAAAACCAATGTTTAATGCTTTTAAAGAGTCATAAGAGTTGTGCTCTCTGCCAAGATATTTTAATTCTGTATCGTTAAAACTTTGAATGCCTAGGGAAAGTCTATTAATACCAACCTTCTTAAAATCTTTAAGAACACTTTTGAAAGTACTTTTTGGATTAGCTTCCATTGTAATTTCAATATTATCTGAAAAAATAAACTTTTTGTTACAGAAATTTATTATGCTTTCTGCAATTGAATAGTGCATTATTGAAGGTGTCCCTCCTCCAAAAAAAATGGATATAAGTTTTCCATTTTTAAAATTCAAAGGTAAATAATTGTTAACCATAAAATTTAACTCTTTTAAAAAAGAAAGCTTCCAAGTTTCTGAATCAATATTATCAGAAACGTGCGAGTTAAAATCACAGTATGGGCATTTAGTTTCACAAAAAGGCCAATGAACATACAAAGAAATTGAATTTTTCATTTCAATAAAAATTGATATTTATCTAGAAGATCTTTAAAAGCTTTGTTTCTATGACTAGTTTTATTTTTTAAAATTGGATTAAGTTCTCCATAAGTAAGCAGTTTGTTTTTTTCAGGTTGAATTTCTGGCAAAAAGATTGGATCATAGCCAAAACCAGATTTTCCTCGAGGTGGAAAAACAATCTTACCTTTCGCTTCTCCTCTAAAAAACTCTGAACTTCCATCAGGCCAAGACAAACATAAAACACAAACCATGGTAGCTTCTGAAGTTTTTTTGTCTTTCAATCTCATTAATTTCTGAACTTTTTTTATTGCCACATTAAAATTTCTGTCTTTTCCCGCCCAATCAGCGGAGTAAACACCTGGTTGATCGTTTAATGCATCAATACATAAACCACTATCATCAGAGATTGCCACTTCCCCAGTTTTGTGTGAGGCAGACTTTGCTTTCAATAATGCATTCTGCTCAAAAGTTGTTCCAGTTTCATCTGGAACTGATAACTTCAGATCTTTAGAGTTTAATATTTTTATGTTAAATCTTTTAAAAAGATCATTAATTTCTGAAATTTTTCCGCTATTATGAGAAGCGATAACTAGTTTGTTAAAAGCCTTCATCTTAAGTTAATGCTATTTTTTGTAATTCAAACAATTTCTTAGTGCCAGCTTGAGCTAATTTCATCAAAAAATTAAAGTCTTTATAATAAAATGGGTTAGTCTCGGCAGTAGCTTGAATTTCAATAATTCTATTATCAGAAGTAAGAACAAAATTTGCATCAGTCTCAGCGTTTGAGTCTTCAGAATAATCTAAGTCTAGAACAGGACTACCTTTCCAAATTCCACAGGATATAGCCGCAACTTGACCAATAAGAGGGTTTTTAGGTATTTTTCCATTTGAAAGCAATTTTCTTAAAGCTAATGACATTGCAACCCATCCTCCAGTTATAGAAGCTGTTCTTGTACCACCGTCAGCTTGGATAACGTCACAATCTATAATAATTTGTTTCTCACCTAAATAACTTAAATCCAATGTTGATCTTAAAGATCTCCCAATTAAGCGCTGAATTTCTAGCGTTCTTCCAGATTGTTTTCCCTTAGCTGACTCTCTTTGCATTCTAGAATTGGTAGACCGAGGAAGCATTCCATATTCAGCAGTTACCCACCCTTTACCTGTATTTCTTAGAAAAAAAGGAACCCTATCTTCTATGGACGCAGTACAAAGGACATGAGTATCTCCAAATTTTACAAAACATGAGCCTTCTGGGTGTAAAGAATAGTTTGGAATAAATTCTATTTTTCTTAATTGATCAAATTGTCGACCAGAAGGTCTAACGATACCATGTAAATTATTATTTTCCATAATATCAATATAACAATATTGTTTAATTAATAAAACATCATTTTATTGACGAGTTTGAAATATAACTTTATTTTATTTAAAAT
>NZGH01000022.1 GCA_002690875.1 Rickettsiales bacterium | reverse complement strand
CTCGATATGTCAATTAGAAACGCTGCTGATGTTTTATCAATGGCGCAAGTTGCCGAAGGTGCATTAGATGAACACTCCGCCGCTCTCCAAAGAATTCGTGAATTATCCATCCAAGCCGCAACCGACATCTTAAATTCAGAACAAAGAGTATATTTACAAACAGAGGTTAACCAGTTACTAAGTGAAATGGACAGGGTATCCAGAGATACAACTTTTAACGAAATTGCTGTTCTCGATGGTACATTTGCTGATAGACGCTTTCAAATCGGTTCTCATGAGAGAGAAAAGGCAGTTATTTCTGTTGCTAACATGAGAAATGATATGTTAGGTGCCTATCAAGCATCGACAGAACACACATCGGGTGAAGCCAATTTAGCCGCTAACATTAAAGCTGGTGCTTCTAAAGCAACTATCGCAAGTGATGTTGTTGATGCTGATAATTTTAACATTACAGGATTATTAGGTACGGCAACAATTGATGTATTAGCCGGTCAAACTGCAAAAGATGTTGTTGAATTAACCAATGACAAATTTGATAATACTGGAGTTTCTGCTACTGCAACAACAACAGTAAAATTACAAGTGACATCTTCTGAGGGTGGTATGCAGGGTACTGGAAAAGTTGTTAGTATGAATATTTATGGAAAAAATTCAGCTGCCCAGTCAATTACAGCACAAATTGGTATAGGATCTTCAGTTGCAACGGGCGACTTAACTGATTTAAGGGATCAATTTAACGCGTATAGTGCAACTACTGGAATCTCAGCTCAATTAAGTGCTGATAAGGCATCATTGATGCTTGTGCAAGATGAAGGTTTAGATATTGTAATTGAAAATGTAGATTTTGCGGGTGTTACAACTAACGTTGATACTACTAGATTTGTTGCGACAGCAATGGATCAGGCACAAGCTACAGCAGGTACATCTGTAAGTATTACTGATTCATCATATACTACAGCTGCTACAGATAGTTTTAGAGCGTCAGGAATTGTTACATTCCATTCATCGCAGTCTTTTTCAATAGTTCCAGCTAATCCTAATGGTGGACTTTTTGAATCAACAGCTATTGCATCAAATTTGAATAAGGTTTCATCTATCAATGTTACAACAATGGCTGGAGCTGTTGACGCATTAAAAGTTGTTGATAGAGCTCTTGATAGAGTACATATGGAAAGAGCAAAATTTGGAGCTTTAATGAGTAGAATGAATGTAGTAATTGATAACTTAACTACAATTTCTCAAAGTCAAAGAGCTTCTAAATCAAGAATACTTGATGCTGATTTTGCAAAAGAATCTTCAAGACTAGCTAAGTCTCAGATTCTTCAACAATCAGCTATGAATATGATCGCTCAAGCGTCGAGAACAATGCAAAATGTCCTTGTTTTATTTCAAGGATAAATGAAGTTACGCTCTAGTCGTTATATTTTAGAGGCTTAAATGAGTAAAACTGAAATCTTATCGAATATTGGTGTTGGCTCGGGAATTAATACAACTGAACTGATTAAAGCACTTGTTGACGCTGATACAGCCCCCCAAAAACAAAATCTTGATAATCTAGAGGAAAAGACACAGGACACAATTTCAACTTTTGGAATTTTAAAAAGTAATCTTCAAGATTTTAAAAATATTTTAAATGATATTCAGTCCCAACAAGAATATGGATTTGTTGGAAACTCATCAGATACGACAGTTGCAACATTAGCTGCTTCCGGTACTAAAGCCGGCTCTGATATAAATTCAAGTCTAACAGTTACAACATTGGCAACAAGTCATACCTTAACTGGTCCTTCTCTAGCTTCACCCTCCTCTACAGTGGGTCAAAGAAATTTAACAATTAATTTTGGAACCTGGTCTGCTGATCCAACGGCAAGTGGTGGGCAGAGTTTTACATCAAATGGACAGTCTCAAATTTCTGTTTCAACAACCGCATCTAGTACTTTAACTGATTTAAGAGATGCAATAAACAATGCAGCTACTGATTCTGATAATGATGGAACTCCAGACGTATTAGCTTCAATAATTTATGACGGATCAAATTATATGCTTATGTTAAAAAGTGAATCTGGTGCAAGCAACGAAATGAAAGTTACGGATAGTCATGCCACACCAGCTTACGCTTATGATACAACTGATGGTGCTGAATTGACACAAAGAGTTGCTGGAATAAACTCTGCTTTTACTGTTGATGGAATATCAATGACAAGGTCGTCAAATAGTGTAGATGACTTATTTGAAGGTTTTACGTTAGATCTAAAAAAAACCTCATCTAGTGCTATTAGAATCTCAAGCGCTGTTGACTTAGATGGTGTGTCAAATCTTATGAGTGGCTATGTTGAAACTTATAATCAAGTCATACGTAGTTTAACTGCAATGGGAAGTAATGATCCGATTGATAATGAAAATGATGGTGCTTTAGTAGGTGACAGCACATTGAGGGAAATAAAAAGTCAACTAAGGGAGATGACATCAACGGCTATAAAAGGCTATGAGGGCGGACCTTACTACCTTTCATTCCTTGGTGTATCTACCACGAGAGATGGTACTCTAACCTTTGACAAAGCAGACCTTGAGTCTCAATTTAAGGCTAAACCAGAAAGCGTAAGAGCTTTTTTTACGAACAACTATGCCACAACTAACACAAATTTAACAATTGCGGCTTTTGACTTTGTTAATACTAAACCTGGATCATATGCTTTCGCAACAGACGGTTCCTCTACGCACACAATAGGAGGTGTATCAGCAACAAAAAGTGGAGACAGCTATAGTGTTACAAGTGGTGATCCTCAAGGACTTACAATTAATGTTACTAATGGGAGTGGTGTAACATCTGGTACGATTTATTATGGAAAAAGTTTTATTAATAAAGTTATTGATAAATTAGATGTTTACTTAAAATTTAACAGTATTATTGATCAAAGAGTTAACAATTTAAATGATACTCTCGCTACTGTTTCTGAAAGAAGGTCTGCTTTAGAGGGTAGAGTGCAAAAACTTACAGAAAGATATGCACGTCAATATTCTGCAATGGAATCGACTGTAGCTTCTTTTCAAGAAACGGGAAATATGTTAACCGCAATGCTTGAAACGAAAGACTAATCATTTAAAATTTTATCAATTATATCTTTTCTTATACTTTTAAGATACGGAGTTGGAGATAAAGCCCTATCTCTATCAAAATCATCCATGGGATTATCAGAAAAAGAAGAATGAATGCCTTTCTCATTTTTATCTCTAGCAAAATGTTCAAGATAAGATGTTTTAGTTTGGAGAAAAGGAATACCTAAAGATGCAGGCCAGTAATAGTCAAAACCGTATAACGTTTCATAAACGGGGTTTTCATCGATAAACTTTACTATACGCGAAATCATAGATCTATCAAAACATTGACTTACTCCTGGACAAGTTTTTCGAATAGATATTATTTCATTTTCGTGAATAATATTTTTTGGTTGATTATGAAAAACACTATTAAAAAGGCCAATAGGTAATTTTTCTTGTTTATTTTCACTAGACGTCTCGTAAATAGTTCTTAATGTTTGTAAAAAAGTAGGATCGTGTATGGTATCATTATCAGTCATATAAAAGAGATCAAAATTCTTATGAATATGCTCAAAATCTCGAACTGCTCTCGCTCTTGATCTTTCAATACCTCCATTAACTCTAAATCTTAAAACATTTTCAGAATATTTTTTTAAAAATTTTTCATCATAAGTTGAAGAGGCATCATCATAAATTGACAACGAGGCTGAACCATCATTCTCAATAATATTTTTTAAGTTGTCTAAACAAAGTGAGGTAATTTTTTTTCTATTATAAGTGGACAATGCAATGAAAATTTTTAGCACTAAACAAATCCTCTATAAGTCGTTAGAGATAGTGTAACTTTAAAAAAGGGTAATGTAATGGAAAAAAACGAAAATACTATCATTAGCAGTAAACAAAAAAAAGCTGTAAGTGTTGTTGCAAAACTTTTATCAGCAATGCACAAAGAAATCAAAGAACTTAACGATTTAAAAGATCTCGAAAGTAATCTTGAAACGATACAAAAGAAAACAGAAAGAATATCAAAAATTTGCATAGTCTTACAAAATTCCTTAGATTTAAAACATGGTGGGGAAGTTGCGACAAACCTTAATCATCTTTATCAACATATTAGGTTTTCAGTTGCGAGAGTGACCGACGATAATGATTTTTCATATCTTAAAAGTGCTGAAAAAGTTACCGCTGAAATTACAGACGGTTGGCAAAAAATTTCAACAGCAGCTGCTTAAAGAATCATTTATAATTTTTTGACAATCTTTAATTGGTTTTTTCCAATCACTTAACTTTTCCTGCCTGAGAAGACTAACGGATGGATACCATTCCTGATTATTTTTCAGCCCCCATCTGTAGTCAGAAACCTTAGGTAGAAATAAAAAAGTTTTTTTATTCATAGTACCTGCCATGTGTACTAGTGAAGTATCAACTGTGAAGATCATGTCCATTTTTTCTACAAAATATGCTGTATGCATAAAATCTTTTAAATGATCTGTACAATCATGAACATTCTTAAACTTTTTTAAGAATTTTTTATCATCAGCTTTGAAGACCTTTTGAAGTGCAAAGAATTCAACATTAGGTATATCAAAAACTCCTTTAAGTAAAGTAAGATCAATACTTCTACAAAAATCTCTCATATGTTTTGGGCTACCGCTCCAGGCTAAACCAATTTTTAATTTTTTTGAATTAAGTGGTTTTTTTATCTCACTTTTAATTTTTAATGTTTTTTCATCAAGTCTATTGAAATCAATTTTTAATGGATCATTTAATCGAAATTCTTGAAAGTTTGACATTAACCATGGTAAACTCATCAAAAAAGCTCTATAATCAAACTCTTGCGTATCGGGAATCTTACTAGTCAATTCTATATTATCAAGATCTGGCGATAATTTAAAAAACCCTTTTAATTCTGGTGAACAAGCATAGGTAACATCGTATCCCAAATTTTTTAAAGGTTTTAAGTATCTACTAAACATAATATCGTCACCAAATCCCTGCTCTCTTAAAATAACAATTTTTTGGTTTAAATTTTTGGATATGTCATCTTTAAAGATTTCCTGAATATTTGAACCTCCATACTTACTCAGATACTGATCTTTGTCTCTTTTTTCAAAGAATTTCCAACCAGTTTTATCATCACCTTCAAGTAAATTTAAAAGTGCAATATTAAAGTTCCCCCAATAAGAAGCTTTATCAATGGTTAAAGCTTTTTTGTAGTATTTTCTGGCTTCTTTGAAATTACCAGTTTCAAAATGATAAACTCCTACACCTAGTATTGATTGAGTATTTTCGGGATTTATAGAGAGTGAAGTTTCAAAAGATTTTAAAGCCATATCAAAATCTCTGTTTAAAAGATAGGCGCTTCCTACACCAGCCCAGGCAGCATCAACCATTGGCAGTTTTTGAACACATTTTGCAAATAGTTCAAGACCCTTAGCTTTTTCACCAGTTTTAAAAGTCATTAAATTTGCCAAATCAAACATTATTAGATAATGATCAGGAAATTGCTTGTTAGCCTGTAGTAATAATTTATATTCAAGATTTCTATCGGTTTCTCTATAAATTTTGACTAACATTAAGTAAGGCTCAATAAAATTTGGATCCATCTTAATTACTTTTTTAAAAGCCTTAATCGCTTCATCATAATTAACTTGTGGAGCCGTTCTGTTAGCTAAAGCTAATTCATGAAGTCCCATAGCATAATTAGCATAATTACTTTTTTTATTAATTTTTATAACCTGTTCAGCAATTTGAACAGCTTTCTCTAAATTGTTACTGGTATGGGGATTACTTAATACTTTTTTTAACTCTTCTTCCAAAGAGCCATGTGATCTGACTTTCATATAAAATCCTTTGTTACTTCAGTAAATCCTTCAATTTTTATGCCAATTAAACAAAATCAAAAGTTTGTCGTTATTTAATGTTTGGAGATTCTATTTTGTCTAATATTTCAGTGCCACAATCTAGTGCTGTTCCCATCGGAAGCATACGAAGGCTAACCAGAACACTTCATGATTCCATTTCAAGGGTAGCCACTGGACTGAGAGTTCTTGGAGGTAACGATGCAGGTTCTCAATCATTAGCTAATACCTTAAATGCTAGAGCAGCAAGTTTTGAAGCAGTTGAAACTAATACGGCATCAGGCTTGACTCTGCTTAATCTTGCAGAATCAGCTCTATTAGAACTAAATAATTTAGCAACCAGACTTAAGGAAATAGGAATTGCAGACACACAAACCACTAATACCGCATCTGATACTGCTGCTTTAAACTCTGAAGCAATTTCTATCAGTGATACTATTGATTCAATAGTAAGTTCTTTAACTTACAATGGAGTAAATGTTTTGGGTACATCAGCAAGAACTTTTGATATTGGGGTAAATGATGCTGCAGGTACTCAAGAAATTAAATCAACAGTTGGGATAGCTGCTACAGATATAAATGATGCAACTAATGCTAATAATTCAATGGATACTACAATAGGTGAAATTACTCAATCATTAGGTTCGGTTGCAGGAAGTTTTGCATCCTTGCAAGCATATCAAAATGTAGCGTCAACAACTGCAGCACATTTGTTAAAAGCAGCAGCAAATTTACAAGATACTGATTTTGCTGAAGAAACAGCAAAAATTACAAAGCAATCACTTATCAAAAATTATGCTCTGGCAATGGTTGCAACTGCTAACACTGAAGAAATGGAAAAACTCAAATTACTTGCTTAAACAAATGAACTTTAGGTCGTTTATCATATTATAATAATTATAAAGAAAGGTTAATGGACAATGGATAATTATAATAATATAGCAGTTAAAGAAAACCAACTTAATGAAAAGAAAGTCCTTGTAGACGATACTATTAAAGTTGGGAAACTCTCTAAATATGAAATAATTCAAAAAATGCTTGATGGGTTAGTTAAAGAAATTGATGAACTGAAACAAGTTCTTTTTACTGATTTAGCTGTAACAAATAATTCAAAAGAAAAAGCAGAAAAAATATCTAAAATAGCTTTTAGACTTCAAAGTTGCTTAGAACTTGATAGTGGTAATAAAATAGCTGAAGATTTAAATTGGCTTTATAGATTTATTAGATATATGAGCAAAAGAATACAGGATAATGAAGATATGAACTATGTTCAACCCGCCTTTAAAGTTGCTTCAGAATTAAAGGAAGCCTGGGACGGAATTCCTGAAGAGTATCGTAATAACTAATTTACAGAATTAAAAATTTTAAAATAGAAAAACTCCTCTCTAAAGTTATACTTCAAAGGGGAGTTTTATGTTTTTATCGATAATTATCACTCTTGTCTTAGGGTCTATAATTGGAATAATTACCTCCATTAGCGTGTTCGGCTTTATAAGCTTAGTGAAATTTCTCACAAACGCTTTTAGAAATCCTGATCGAAATTTTGAAACTATTAGTGCTTTTTTTACTAACACAAGTGAGTTTATACTTTTTATTTTGCTTATTCCCTTCGCTGTTGGTTTAATCGTTGGAATTTTAAGAGAAATTGCTCTTGGTGATAGATGGCACGGCCCACCAGATGTAATATTAGCAACACATTCTGAAAAAAAACCACTTGATATCAAATCAGGTTTTATAAGCTCATTTGCTTCAATTCTTTCAATCTCTGCTGGAGGGTCAGTAGGGCAATATGGTCCACTAGTTCACTTTGGAGCTACAATTGGAGCAGAAATCAACAATCTATTTCCTAAAAAAACTCAGTACGACATTGTGGTTGGTGCAGGTGTAGCTTCTGCAATTTCTTCAGGCTTTGGCGCTCCCTTGGCAGGATTAATTTTTGCTCGAGAAGTCATTCTTCGCCATCAATCAATGGCCTCTTTTGCTCCAATACTTGTTGCATCAATTATTTCGTATGTTTTTACTAAAAGTGTATTTGGAATAGAACCAATTTTTTTAGGAAGTATAGGAGATATTGAATCATTATACGATTTTCCTTTTTTTATATTAGCAGGTATCGTCTGTGGACTTATCTCTATTGTTTATATGAAAGGACTAACACATCCAAAATTCTTTCCAGATATCTCAAAAATTAAAGCCGTTTTACAACCAGCAATTGCCGGATTAATTTGCGGTTTGGTGTCTTTATATCTACCTCAAGTAATTGGACTGGGTACAGAGTCGATAAGAGAAATGATAGAAGGTAAGATTAATTTACAATATGCAATTTATTTTTTAATTTTTAAATTGCTATTAACAGTAATTTGTCTAAGGATGGGCCTCATTGGTGGAGTATTTGCCCCTGCCCTATTTATCGGAGCTAGTATTGGAGTCATTTTAGGTTTTTTCTTTCAACAAATTAATCCAGAGTTAGATCTCAATCTTTTGACAGTTGCTTCTATGTCTGCATTCGCTAGTTGTGTGATTGGAGGACCTGTTGCAAATATGATGATAATTTTAGAACTTACTTCAGATTATGAAGCAACGTTAGTCGCTGGATTGAGTATAGTTTTTGCCTCGCTTATCTCCTATAAAATTATTGGACAATCGGTTTTTGATAGAGTTCTCTTAAATAAAAAAGTAGATTTAAAAATTGGAAGAGAGAACATAAAGCTTCAACAGATTGAAGTCTCCGATATTTCTCATCAAGATTATTGTTTATTATCTGTGAAGATGAATGTTGATGATGCAATAAAAAAAATGGTCAAACTGCAAAAAGGTGAAAGCTATCTGGTAAATGAAAAAAGTATATTAATTAACAAATTTGAACTACACTTCTTATTAAAACAAAAAAATAAAAAAAAATATTTAAAAGATTTAAAGCTTAATGACTTTTTAAAACTAAAAACTTCAAGTAGCGTCTTTCGATCAATTGAAAAGTGTAAAACTTTTGTAGGAGAATCAATCCCAGTTTTAGGAGAAAACAAGCAAATTTTTGGAGTGGTAACTGAAGGAGATTTACTTAATATTTATTTAAAGGTCTCAAAAGAGGAAAAAGAGCACGAAAATGAGGACTAAGCAACCCTTAGCATATTTATTTTAATATCATCATTAGAGGTAAAAATTCTTGAGATATTCTGATATTTAACAGCTGCTTCATTATGAAAAAAAACAGGACCTAACGAAATTCTAGACTTGAAGAATGCTTCTGTCAAAATTCCTGAAGGAGCCAGGTTCTTGCTGTATCGTCTTGAGCTATTGTGAGATGGGTTATACTCGTATGAGTTATTAACATTAGTTATAGGTGAGTTTTTTCTTGCACTAAAGCTAATTGGTGGCATACCAATTGCAGTACCATTATCAAACTCAGTCCTGTGATTAATATTCTCAGGGTTATGAGGCAAATGTAAAGGATTAACCATTAAAGAAAGATATCATTTTGCGAAATTTTAATAAAGCAAAAAATTTTTATAAAAACTCCGAGAAGTCTTCTATTAAGTCACAAGACCCAATAGCTATTGTCAAAACCATGGTTGGTGAATTAAAAAAATCGATGGATAAAGTGATTAATTCAACAGGAGTAGACAGCCAAAGAAAATTTAGAGCTAAATATTTTAGCCGTTCGCTCGTTATTATTTATACACTTCAAACAACATTAGATTTTGAGAAAGGAGAAAAACTTGCATCAAAACTTTTTCAGCTTTATGAATTTTGCAGACAGCAACTCATTAAGTGTTTTAAAGAACAAGTTGTTGAGGGTGTAAAAAAAGCAATGAATGCTTTGGAAGAAATTTTTGCTATTAATAAAATGAGTATCAATGAACAATAGTGTTTCACAATCAATAAAATCTCAATTAGATAAATTAGAGAAAATATCTAACCAAATTTCTTTACTAATTTCAGCAGGAGAATACGGAAAAATTAATCATTTAGACAAAATGAGAAAAAAAATTATTAATGATATGAATTCATGTAATTACTCTTATGAAAATGATAGCAAAAAAATTGTTCTAAAATTAATATCACAAAATCAGAAGATTATTTCTGAATTTAAAAATTCTCAGAAAAACTCTCTTGCAGACATTTCAAAACAAAAAAAATGTACGCAGGCTTATCTTGCAACTTTTTGATTATAACTAAACTATCATACTTAAATTTATAAATTTCATATAAACTTTCCAAATATTGTTAATTGCAATAATTTATTTCTTGTTTCGTTCTTAAAAAAAATTCGAAAAAAATTATAATTCTGAAGGCTTTATAAAAAAATTTAAAACTGCATTAACTTCTGAAATTTGGTCCCATTTCTCGCATTTAAAACTTACATTAAATAAAGCAGAGGTAGAATATGATGTTAAAGCATTATAATAATGTTCATCTTTACAACGAGTAAAAAAGTTGTCGATTGAATTAGATAGTAAAGGTTGATGAGATACTATTAATACTTTTTTTTTCGTAGCTTCTAACATAACTATATCAAAAATATTTATAGTTGATGTATGATAAAGATTTTCTGAAAAATAAATTGAAGGCTCATTGACACAAGGTTTAACTATTATATCTAAGGTTTCTCTAGTCCTCTTGGAAGGCGAACAGAACACTTCATCAAATGATAGTTTTTTTTTTTTTTAAGAACTCACAAATTTTTAATGTTTTATTAATTCCTTTCAATGAAATAGGCCTATTCATATCATCATGAATGGAGTTATTCCAATCAGATTTAGCGTGTCTTAATAATGAAAGATTTAACATTATAAATAAATTAATATTATACTTTTAATGTAATACTAAAATAAT
>NZGH01000021.1 GCA_002690875.1 Rickettsiales bacterium | reverse complement strand
TTAATGAAAATGGTTTATTAAAAATCAACCTAAGTCATTTAGGTGATAATTTTAATTATTTAAAAAAAAGTCTTAGAAATTCGAGAATTGGATGTGTTCTTAAATCTGATGCCTACGGCTTGGGTTTAATTGAAGTTACAAAAAAACTTGTGAAAATTGGATGTAATGATTTTTTTTTGACAAACTTAGAAGAAACTCTGAAAGTTCGTCAAGAATGTGTAAAATCAAATATCATTTTATTAAATGGTTTAATTAATCTCAAAGAAGATGAAATTAAAAAAATCTTTCAAAACAAAATTATTCCTACAATTAATTCTTTAGATGAATTAAAAAAATTCAATAACGTATCAAAAAAATTGAGCTTTAAACCAAAAGTTACACTTCATTTTGATACAGGAATTAATAGACTTGGAATTGATGAACAAGAAACAGAAGCTGTAATTGCATATTGTAAAAAATTTCAATTACAGGTTTTTTGTGTGATGTCTCATTTCGCCTCAGCTGATGAGGAACATAACAAATTTAATAATAAACAAAATATTAAATTTAAAAAAATTATAAAAAACTTTCCTAATGTAACTCATAGTATTGCTAATTCTCATGCTATTGTTAACCTAAATAACATTGAGTATGATTTAGTTCGAACCGGAGGGTGTGTGTTTGGAACAATTGAAAATAAACCATTCAAAAGTGTGATAGAGCTTTATGCAAAAGTCTTACAAGTAAAATTTATTAATAACTCCGAACAGAGCTATGGATATAATCAAACATTTCAGTCCAAAAAAAAGAAAAAAATTGCAATAGTTGCATTTGGTTATGCTGATGGTTACCCAAGGATTCTTAGTAATATTTCTTATGTGTATTTGAAAAAAAAACTTCCCATCATAGGTTCAATTTCCATGGACTACATGACAGTTGATATTTCAGAGTTAGATGAAAATGAAATTAAAGTTGGTGATTTTGTTGAATTGATTGGTCAAAATATTTCATTGAGTTTAATTGCAGAAAAATCAAAAACCATACCATATGAAATTTTAAATAATATTGGTAATAGAGCAAAAAAAATTTATATTGACAATGTATGAATTAGTACTTTCTCAGTTTTATGAACATTATTTTTAAAGTAGGCAGAATATTTTTCGGGATTTTTTCATCGGTTGGCGAAATAGTTTTGTTTTTTTTTGATTGCTTAAAATATTTAATTCTTGATAAATTTTACCCCAAAATATTTGTTCAACACCTAATTAAGATAGGATATAATTCTTTACCAGTTGTTGGATTGACTTCTATTTTTACAGGGATGGTGCTGGCTCTTCAATCTTACACAGGGTTTTCAAGGTTTTCAGCAGAAAGTGCTATTCCTAATGTTGTTGTATTGTCTATTACAAGAGAACTTGCACCTGTCCTTGCAGGATTGATGGTTGCTGGAAGATCTGGGGCAGCTATAGCTGCCGAAATTGGTACAATGAAAGTAACTGAGCAAATAGATGCTTTAAAAACTTTATCTACAAACCCCTATAATTATCTTTTCATTCCAAGGATATTAGCAGGCATAGTTTCCTTACCTTTTTTAGTTTTTGTTGGTGATATAATTGGAGTTTTTGGCGGATACTTAATTTGTACAGAGGTTTTGAACTTTAATCCTGTAGTGTATTTACAAAATACTTATAATTTTGTTCAGTTTCTTGATATTTTCTCTGGCTTAGTTAAGGCGTGTGTATTTGGCTTTATTATTTCATTAATGGGATGTTATCATGGTTACAATGCAAAAGGAGGAGCACAAGGGGTTGGTTTATCAACAACATACTCGGTAGTTTCTTCTTCAATTCTAATTTTGTTAACCAACTATATATTAACTTCATTCTTTTTTGACTTATGAGAAAATTAAAAATTAATATAAGTAAAATCTCCAAGAAATTTGGTGAAAAAGTTGTATTAAATAAGTTAGACCTAAAAGTTTTCGAATCTGAATCTTTAGCAATTATAGGAGAATCTGGATCAGGAAAATCAGTGCTAACCAAATGTATTGATGGTTTATTAAGTTTTGACACTGGAACAATCTCTTTTGATAAAATTAACAATATTAAAAACTTGTCATTTCTTCAGATGAATAAGTATATGTCAAAATTTGGAATACTATTTCAGAATGCAGCACTTTTTGATAGTCTGACTATAAAAGAGAACCTAATGTTTGCAAACAAAAATAATAATTTTTTAGAGATTTTAGATGACGTATCACTACCAAAATCAATTCTTCATGAGTTCCCATCCAACTTATCAATTGGAGTGCAAAAAAGGATAGGTTTGGCGAGGGCAATTCTTCAAAATCCTGAAATACTTATTCTTGATGAACCAACCACTGGTCTTGATCCAATAATAGGAAAACAAATTAATTTGCTGATAAAAGCACTTGTGAAAAAAAAAAAAATTACAACAATAACGGTCACTCACGACATGGAGAGTGTTTATGAATTTTCTGATTATACAGCGTTTATTAAAAAAGGAAAAATTTCTTGGTATGGAAAATCAAGAGATATTAATAAAAATGGAAATACATCTTTAAGTAATTTCATTAAAGGAATTTATTAATATTGGAGCATTATTTGGAAAATTACCTAGTCTTTGATTTTTTCATACTGTTTTTTATAATTGTATCGGCATTTTTTTCATTTTTAAGAGGCTTTTCTCATGAATCTTTATCACTAATAAATTGGGTTCTAGCATTATTTGCTTCTTACAATTTTGGGGGGAAATTCACCAATTTTATCAATAAATTTGTAAATAATTTATTTTTCTCTAATGGAATCTCATATCTGTTAACCTTTTTAATAATATTTATTTTTTTTTCATTTTTAACAAAGAAAATCTCCAGTTTAATAAAAAAAAGTCAGATTGGCTTTGTAGATAGAACAGGTGGATTTTTTTTTGGAATATTCAGAGGATATTTAATTATTTGTTTATGTTTTTTTTCATTTCATTTTTTTTATAAAGGAGACAAATTCGAATGGATTGAAAAATCAAAATTTAATTTTGTTACTCTTATCACGAATGAAAAAATCGTAAACTTTTTAGAGGAGGAGAGTGAATTTGCTGAAACTTTAAGAACTGAAATTGATGAAAAGTCAGAAGTTTTATTTGAAAAAAGTATTGATTCACAAATCAAACTTAAGAAGTTGATTGATAAAGATAAAAAGATTTATAATGAAGAAGATAAAAAAAGTCTGGAATATCTAATTGAAAACTCAGAATAAAATGAAATTTTTTTTTCATAATAAAAAGCCAAAAGATGAATGCGCAGTTTTTGGTATTTATAATCATAAAGATGCTGCCAGTTTAACTGTTTTAGGTTTACATGCTTTACAACATAGGGGACAGGATTCAACTGGAATTGTTACCTCTGATATCAAAAACTTTTTTGCTCATAGAGGAATGGGTCAGGTTTCAGAAGTTTTCTCTGAATCGAATGTAATAAAAAAACTCAAGGGCGAAATGTCTATTGGTCATAATAGATACGGAACTACAGGCGAATCAGCACTTAAAAATGTTCAGCCATTGTTCTCGGAACTTAACTTTGGTGGCGTGGCTATTGCTCATAATGGAAATCTTACCAACACAGAAAAATTAAAAAAACAGCTAATAGAATCTGGCGCCATTTTTCAGTCAACATCTGACACAGAGGTTGTTCTTCATTTACTTTCAACAGCAAAAGGTGATTTTTTAGATAGACTTATATATTCACTTCAATCGATTAGTGGCGCTTATTCTTTTCTTTTAATGACAAAAAACTCTTTAATTGGTGTGAGAGACCCTTTTGGGATAAGACCGTTGGTTTTAGGAAAATTAGGTGATTCTTATGTTCTTAGTTCTGAAAGCTGTGGGCTTGATATTATCGGAGCACAATTAATAAGAGATGTTGAACCAGGTGAAATATTAATTATTCAAAACAATGAAATAAAATCAATCAAACCTTTTAAAAAAACTCAACTAAGACCATGTTTATTTGAATATATATATTTTTCTCGTCCAGATAGTATTTTTGAAGGAAAAAATGTTTATGATGTTAGAAAAAAAATTGGTCAACAACTTGCAAACGAAAATCTGTCAGATAAAAAGCTAGTTGATATTGTGATTCCAATTCCTGACTCTGGAAATGCGTCAGCCTTAGGTTTTGCTGAAAGAATAAAAAAAAAATTTGAATTCGGAATTATTAGAAATCACTACACTGGAAGAACATTTATACAAGACTCAAATTCAATCAGACATTTAGCTGTTAAACTAAAACATAATCCCAATCTTGCATCGCTTCAAGGTAAAAACATTGCCCTTATTGACGACTCAATTGTGCGAGGAACAACCTCAATTAAAATAGTTGAAATGCTAAGAAATTCTGGTGTTAAAAAAATCCATATGCGTATTGCCAGTCCACCAGTAAAATATCCATGTTACTATGGGATTGACACTCCAACAAAAAAAGAATTACTAGCCTCAAGATATACAATCAAACAGATAAGGGATTATATTGGCGTTGATTCTCTTAAGTTTATTTCACTTGATGGAATATACAAGGCTCTCGGATTTCAAAAAGGTAGAGATAATAATAAGCCCAAATTTACTGATCATTATTTTAGTGGAGACTATCCTGTTGAACTAATTGATCAGAAGTCAGGTACTAAACCCTCCCAATTATCATTACTTATAGAAGCTAAATAATACTGTGGAATGTATGATCTAAAAAATAAAAGGGGAATTATTTTTGGTGCTACAGGTTTTATAGGACAACAACTATCTCACGAATTATCAAAATTGGGTTGTAAATTAATCCTGCACGGTAAATCGATTAAAAAATTAAATGAATTAGATAATAAAATTCAGAAAATAAAAGTAAGTCAAATTTTGGTTCAAGGAGATCTAAATAATGAAAATTTTTATAAAAATTTGGCTCAATCTATTTCTACAAGATTTCAAAAAATTGATTTTTTATTTATTTTAATTGGATTGTTTCAAAGATTAAGTCCTCTAACACATTTTTCACACCAAGAATGGACTAAACTAATTGAAATAAACATTAATTGCTACTGGAGAATACTCAAAGAATTGGAACCTATAATTAAAAACTCCCAAAGTCCAAGAATAATTTTTATCAACAACTCAAAAATTTCAATTGGCAAACCCTACCATAATATTTTAAGTATTTCACAAGCAGCGCTTAAAACACTAGCTAACATTTATAAATCTGAAAATAAAAGGCTTGGAATAGATACTCGCATTATTGAAATTCCGAATTTAGAAAAGGGAATAACTTCAATGACTGCTGGGGAAAAAAAATTAGTAACAAAGAACCTTACAAATAAAATTATTAAAAAATCGTTTACTTAAGATTTATTAAATAGAGAAAGTTATCCATATAGAGTTTTAGTTATACTTTCATACCACCCAAAAGCTTCTTTTGCCTCTCTTATTCTTTCGTTATTAAGTCCATCCTCAGAGCTTTGAGAACTCCCTAGAGATACAATTCTATCCTTTGTTGTACTTAATCTATACCAAGAGGTTATTGAGAAAGCTCTGTCATATGATGAAAAACTATAACATGTATTTAAAAAAGCTGGGTTCAAATAAGCTTTTTGTAAAATTCTATTTATTAAATTTAAAGACAATATTTTTGCTTGACTTTCAGCTGAGAAAGCTGATTTTGGCATATCTCCAGCGTCAATAGAATCTCCTACAACATATATATCTTTAAAAATTGATAATTGAAAAGTTTCTGGGTTTATTTTACACCAATCATCATCACATAATTTAGAATCGAAAATAATTTTTCCTGCTTTTTGCTCCGGTATTATATGAATAAAATCTCCATTTATTTTTTCTCCATCACTATTAATAAGTTTATTTTTTTCAAATTTAGTTATTAAACCACCTTTTTTTTTACTAATCCATTCAATAGAATCACCATAGTTTTTTTTCCATTCTTTTAAAAAAATGTTTTTTTTTGTAAATGAATTTTTAGAATCAAAAATAATAATTTTAAATTTAATTTTTTTTCTTTTTAGAAAATTTGCTATCATAGATGCTCTTTCATAAGGGGCTGGAGGACAACGATACGGGTAGTCGGGAGAAGATATTATTACTTTACATTTATTTTCTAGAGAATCTAAACTTTTTTTAAAGTAAGGTATGTTATTTTCCCCATCCCAACAATGCGGTATGTTTTCCTTATCATTGACCAAATAACCCTCAATTTGCTTTTTTTTATACCCTATTCCAGGAGACAATATTAAAAAATCGTAATCAAGTGACAACTCATCCACAAATAAAATTTTCTTTCTTTCAGCATCAATATATTTCAATTCATTAACAATAAATTTTACATTCCTGTTAAATTTTGGTTTAAATTGTGTATAAGATTCATTTACTATGTCACCAATAACTAAATTTGAAAAAGGACAAGTTTTAATCCACTTATTTTTGTCAATTACTACTAAATCAATTAAATCAGTAAAATTTGAAAGATAACTTATACAAGATGCTCCACCAAAACCTGCTCCTAAAACTACAACTTTTGGTTTATTTTTAGCGTTAATTTTTTTTGCCATACCTAATTGATTAAGTAATAAGACTAAAGACCACTTGAAGACAGAGTTTAAAAAAAATCTTTTCTTTTTATTCATAAATAATTTCCGCTATTTTTTCTATATCATTCACTGAAAGCACTTTTACTATTCTTGACATGACTGAATTGTCATTTTTTTTTTTATAGTTTTTCATTTTTTCTACAAATTTCTTTCTATCCAAATCCTTAATAGATTTAATATATTTATTACCTGAGTAATTTTTTCCATGACATGATTGACAGTTTTGTTCAATAACAATTGGTTTTATTTCATCTGAAGTTGAGTACTTGAAACAAAACGTAAGTATGACTATAAAAATAATATTTTTCATTTTTGACTGAAAGGATTTTTAGATTTTTTATAAATAACTTTAATAGGTAAGCCATTCAAATTAAATTTCTTACGAATATTGTTTTCAAGAAATCTTTTATAATCAGATTTAATAGCCACAATGTAGTTAACATATATATTAAATTTAGGAGGAGCTGAATTAGTTTGAGTAATATATTTAAATTTTATAGAGCGTCCTTTATGTAAAGGAGGTGGGGTTTTCTTTACTAAGTTTTCCATCCAGCTGTTGAGTTTACCTGTTGAAATTCTTTTTCTCCATATTAAATTTTGATTCATAACCTCCCTAAATAATGATGATATTCCTACTTTATTTTTAGCTGAAATAAAACAAATGGGTAGTCCGCTAATTTGTGGGTTTAATTCATAAATTTTTTTTTTTACAGTTTCTTCATATATTTTCTTATATTTATCAGTTTTATTTAATACAAGTAACATACATCTATTCTCATCATAAACTAACCTAATAATTCTTGAGTGTAACCTTTCAAAATAATCGTCAATATCCATAACTATTAAAATCATTTGAGATAATCTTATTTTTTTTTTTGTTTGATCAATAAAATCTTTATTTAATCTTTTAGTTCCACTTAAATCTTTACTAAAGCCTGCTGTATCAATTATTTTAAAGTTTAATTTTTTTCTCTCAATGGTAATTTCAACAGCATCTCTGGTAAGATAGGGTTTACTACCAGTAATTGAAATATCTTGACCACTTATAGAATTCATTAACGTTGACTTTCCAGAGTTAGTTTTTCCAACTATAGCTATACTTAATTTTTCAGAAGTGTCTGAAGAAAATTTCTTTGTATTCTCTTCAAATTTAAGATTTTGAAGAATTTTCTCTTCTAGAAGGTCGATAGATTTCATGTGAGCCGATGAAATCAAAATCGGTAAACCTAAACCCAATTTTTGAATATCATCGATTATATGAGAATTGAAGTTGCCCTCAGTTTTGTTAAGAACAATAATTTTTTTTTTTTGGTTCTTTCTAATTAAAGATACTAATCTATGATCGTCATTACTTAATTGCTCTTTTGCATTAAAAACTAATAAAATTAAATCACTTTTTGAGATTTGATCTATAGTATACTTCATTATTCTCTCTTCAATTTTATCTTTCGGTTCAAAAAGCCCAGGTGAATCAATTAGTGTTACTTCTTTGTCAAATAACAAAAAATTTCTTTTTTTTATATCTCTTGTATATTTTGGGGTGTGATCAACTAAAGCTAATTTTTTTTTTACTAAGGCATTGAACAGCGAGGATTTACCTACATTAGGTTTTCCTACAATTATAATATTGTTAGTCATTTTAACTTAAAATATATAATGAACCTTCTCTAGAAATTAAATAAATATTTTCATTAACTTGGATAGGTCCGGATATGAAACTTTCCTTTAATTTAATTTTACTGAGTGTTTTTCCAGTAAAAGGAGATAAGGAAAGTACCGTACCTTCCGAGGACACAACTAATAACTTATATGAACTCAACAAAGGACCTGACCAATTTATTTCCTTATCACCTTTTTTTGATCTAAGTTGAACTGCCCAAAGAAGTTTTCCAGAAACCTTATCAATACTCATTAGTTTGCCATTTATGTCAATTACATAAATCGTTTCTCCTGAAATTACCATTGGGCTTATTGATGATAATTTTACATCCCATGATTTTTTTCCTGTTTTTAAATCATATGTTAATAATTTATTTGAGAATGTTGGTACAAAAAGTTTTCCTTTTTCAATACAAATTGGTGATTGAATGTCATTGATATTTGTTTTAGAAAAGAAATTAGAAGTGCTAATATTATCAAACCAAACAATAGATCCATTACTCTCATCAAGAGCAAATATTTCACCTGAGGAATAAGAGACGACTATTATCCCCTCATCTAAAGCCGGTTTCGATCCTCCTATTATTGATAACTCCTCAATATTTCCAAGATGACTCCATAATAACTCTCCATTTGTTTTATTTATTGCGTAAAGTTGATTATCGTCGGAAACCAAAAAAAGTTTATCTTTACTTATTACGGGAGGGCGAGAAAATTGTATTCCAAACTTTTTAAGCCATTTTACTTTTCCCTCAACTGCATCAACAGCATAAACATTTCCTAAACCTGTAGAAAAAAATAATGTTTTATTGTCTAAAAAGAACCCAGAGACTAGTGAAAAATTTTCATCTTTTTCAAATTCAAGTTTAATGTTCCAATTTAATTTTCCTGTATCAATATTTTTTGATGTAATATTAAAATCATTATCAGAATAAAAAATATTATTTTTTGATATTATTGGTGGTGTTATATATTGAATTTTATCTAAATTTATATCACCAAGCTTTATTCTTTTTTTCATTTTTAGTATCGGCTTACTCTTAAAATGAAATAGATGATTTTTAAGATTTTGATGTTGTTGTGACCAGCCAGAAATAATTATAGGTTCTTCTAATTTAATTCTTTTATTGGCTTTTAAAATTACTTTTTCCTCATACTCATAAACACTCTCTCTTTTTCCTGGGAGGATATTTTCATCTTCATCATCAAGTAATGCACATGAAGATAATAAAAAGAAAGGTAACAAAAATTTTAAACCAAATGACTTTTTCAAATTTAGTCCTTCAGGTAATCAACCATGTTTCTTGCTCTTGTAGCTAGTGATGAAGGTGTGCTCGGGAGGTTTAAAATTGCTTCAAAGACTTTTCTCGCTTCTTCTGTTTTATTTTGTTTGAGTTTGAGAAATGCTTTTATTTCTAATGCAGAAGATTTCCAAATTTGGCTAGTTTCCAATTTATTGATTTTATCTAATAGAATTTGAGGATCTTCAGTATCCATAGAATTCAGAACATAAAGAATTGAGGCTATATCTCTGAAAGACTGGTCAACAGCGTTTCTCTCTAAATCTAAATAAATGTTTAACCCTAATTCAAGTTCTCCCCTTTGAATAAGTATTGAAGCTTTCTTCATTTTTGCTAATGTAACATAACCATCAGAACCCTCATCTACTATTCTATTAAGAGCCAAGATTGAAGCATCCAAATCTTCTTCATTAGCTAATTGGACTGCCGCAGTAAAATCATCACCTAATTGCTGTTTCAAACTATTTGTATAATTATTCCAAAAAACATATCCAGAAGTAAAAATAATTATACCAAGGGAAACACTAACAACGTAAGGAAAAACTTTTTTCCAAAGTTTAATTCTCTTTTCCTCTTTGATATCTTCGTCAACTTCTCTTACAAATTCTTCACTCATAATTTTTTTTTTTATATTTTTATAAGTATTTATATTTTATCTTAAAAAAATCAATTCTATAATTTAAAATATGAGTATTGTAAGATTTAAGAAAGAAGAAATAAACATGATAATGGAGGTTTATTCAAAAAAAATATCTACAGGAGAATGGAAGGATTATTCCATTAGTTTTCAGAAAAACTATGCAATTTTTTCTATTCACAAATCATTCAAGTTTGTACCATACTATCAAATTAAAAAAAACTTATTGAAAAATAAAGCTTATACCCTCCTTCATAATAATTCTATTGTCTTATATTCTAATACTCTTAACGTAATAGTTAATCACCTAAAAAAACCATCATTAAAATTAGTTAGATAATCTTCTTTTAAGCCCTGATGTATAACTATTATTTTTATTTTTTCTAATTCTTTGATAACCCATCACGCCCTGAAAAAAATAATCAGATTTTCCTGAATTCCAAATAATTTCTAAATTTCCATCAACTATTTTCCAATTTCCACTTTCACCATTTCCATAGTTTGAAGATGCTGAACCGTCCTCATTAATTTTTATAGAAAACTCTGATTGCCATTGATCAAGTGCTATCCACTCTCCTAGCCATTTTTTTTGTGCAAAAGCTAGAGTATGAAAAACTAATAATATTAAAAAAAAAAACCTTCATATTTTTCTTAGTTTGATTTCATTAAGAATAAATTTTTTTTTTTTTTCAGAAAATGTTTGCCAACCAGAAATTTCGTCTGAATATCTAAAACATCCTAAACAAAGTTTTCCATCATCATCAAGTTGACATTCATCTTTACATGGTGACTTGATCATCACATTACTCCTTTAATACCACTTATAATAAATTCTACAGATAATGCACCTAAAATAATTCCAAAAATTTTTTGTAAGATTTTTATAATAGTTTCATTTAAAATCTTCAACAAGTAAGAAGAAAAGTAAATAATTATCGAGGTCAACATTATAATTAAAATCATTGGAAAAAATTGTGTGTAGAAATTAAAAATTGTATAATTAAAGTTTTTTGAAATTAAAACTGATAATGTTAATGCAGATGGTCCGATAATAAGAGGGATAGATATTGGAAAAACAGCAATATTTTTTAAACTTTTATCATCCATAATTTCGTCAGAAAAATTTTTTTTTCTCTTTATTCTTTTTTCAAAAACCATTTCATAAGAAATAAATAATAAAAAAATACCACCAACTATTTGAAAAGAATTAATTGATATTCCCATGAACGTTAAAAAAATATTTCCGAAAAATAAAAAAAATGTTAGTACAGAAGATGATATTAAAAAAACTAAAATAGATAGTTTTAATATTTTTTTTGAATCAATACCAGTTGTAAGAACTACAAATAGAGGAATTAAGGATAAAGGATCAATGGCAATAAATGTTTTAAGTAAATTTTGAAAAAAAATATCATGCATAATAAAGAATTTAAGGTTATATCATTCTATGAATTTATTAATCTTACTCAGATAGAGCAACTAAAATTTAAACTGTATGATTTTCTAAAAAAAAAAAGAGCTAAGGGAACTATTCTTTTAGCCAAAGAAGGACTTAACGGATCGATATCAATAAACAGTACCTACAGTTTAGAATTTAAAAATTTTATTGATAATGTTTTGAATAAAAAAATATTTTTTAAAACTCAAAATCATTCTGACCATGCATTTTTAAGGCTTAAAATAAAAATTAAGTCAGAGATTATAAGAATGGGACAAAGAAATATTAATTCAATTGAAAACACTGGGTCTCATGTAGAGCCAAATGAATGGGATAAATTAATATCAGATCAAAACACTGTTTTGATTGACACTAGAAATTACTATGAATCAAAAATTGGTACTTTTAAAGGCTCAATTTTAGTAAACACGTCAAACTTTACAGAATTTCCAAAATGGGTAAAGAAAAATGAAAAAAAGATAAAAAATAAAAAAATTGCAATGTTCTGTACTGGCGGAATCAGATGCGAAAAAGCTAGCAGTTACCTAAAAAAAAATGGTTACAGAGAAATTTTCCAGCTTGAGGGAGGTGTAATTTCATATTTTCATCAGACGAAAAACAAAAATAAAAATTGGGTTGGCGAATGCTTTGTTTTCGATGAAAGAGTATCCATAAAAGAAAATTTATCAAAAGGTAACTATGATCAATGCTTTGCATGCCGTTCACCAATCAATGAAAAAGATAAAAATTCTGAAATGTTCAAAAAAGGAATCTCATGTCCCAATTGTTACGAAATAACTTCAATTAAACAAAAAAAAGGGTTTAAAGAGAGAAATAAACAAATATCACTAGCAAAGAAAAAGGGAATTAAACACCTCGGAAGCTAATCATTACCAACCCTTGGAATGGAATACTTCTTCATTTTTTCAATCAAAGTTGTACGATTAATTCTTAGACTTTTTGATGCAGAAGTTACGGAGCCATCATTTTTTTTTAACGCTCCTTCAATTAAAATACATTCCACCTCACTAAGATGCCTTCTGAGATCAATTTTTTCTAAATAATCAAACCAATTTTTATAGTTATTAGGATGGGGAAGAGAGTTATTAGATGAATCAGATTCTTTTGAATCTTTGATGTTAGTTAATTCTGAGGTCATTTCCCATACATAATTACTTTCTTCTTTAAAATCTGGTAAATTTATTCTAAGAAGGTTCTCTCTTATGTTTTTTGCGTTAATTTTTTTATTAGCAAAAATAATTGACGCTCTTTCTATCAAATTTTTTAATTCCCTAATATTTCCTGGCCAAATATATTCTTTTAGTGCAGATACTGCTGAATTATCAAATATAGGCAAATTATTTTCTTTATCTGAACTTATTTCCTTAAGTATATAATTTAGTAGTTCGGGTATATCTTCTTTACGCTCTGCAAGCGTGGGTATTTCAATAGGAAAAACATTGATTCTGTAAAATAAATCAGCTCTAAATAGTCCTTCTTCAATTTTTTTTTCAATATTTTGATGGGTGGCACAAATTAACCTCAAATCTAATTTTATTTCTCCTTTACCACCAACTCTTTGGATTGTTTTGGTTTCAATAGCCCTTAGTAATTTTGCTTGAAGTGGCATTGGCATATCTCCGATTTCATCTAAAAAAAGTGTTCCTCCATTAGATGTTTCAAATCTTCCCTCCTTTTTAGAATCAGCACCTGTAAAAGAACCCTTTTCATGACCAAATAATTCTGATTCTAATAGTTCAGATGGAATAGCAGCACAATTAACGTTAACTAATTCACCTTTTCGATTTGAGGATGCGTGTATTGACCTTGCTACTACATCCTTTCCACAACCTGTTTCACCTCTAAGTAAAACTGTAGAATTTGAAATAGAGACCATATCTACTAACTTTTTTAGTTGCTGAGTTGCCTCACAATTTCCAATAATAAATTCACTCATAATATCATTAGAAATAATGTCAGAAAAATGACAATATTCAAATTGTAAAAAAAATAAAAAAAATACTTATCTGTAAGTTATTGTAATCAAACACAAAAATTAAAAAATCAAATTATCTTTAATGGTTTGGTAAGTTTCTTGCTTTTAAAAATCCAAATACAAATAAAGGTTTATGATGAAAGATATATTTATAATTAAAGATTTTTTTGAAAAATCGGAAGAAGTCTTAAAATTTTTAAAAAGCAAAAACTGTAAAGTAGATTTGATAGAAAAAAAAGAAACTTTAAATTTAGAAAAAAATAAGTCTACCATTGTCTGTTCAAAACAATTTCAGGAAAGTATTGGAGGCAAATCAGAAATTTTAAAAATATCAAGAAAAATTGGTAGTACAAATATAATTGTTCTTGATAATTCTGACGTTAAGTACTCAATTTTTAGTGACCTGGGTGGAGCTTACTTAATAATTTCTTTTTCACAGTTCGATGAAGTAATAAATGAAATTATTTTTCAAGTCATTGAATCAGAAAAATATAGTTTTTCTGATCCAAAAACAGGAAATCTTATTAATCTCGCAAAAAAAGTTGCAGAGACAGATGTAACCGTTTTTATTCATGGTCCTACAGGCACAGGAAAAGAAGTTATTTCTAGTTTTATCCATCAAAACTCAAAAAGAAATGAAAAACCTTTTGTAGCTATTAATTGTGCTGCAATACCAGATAATATGTTAGAAGCGATGCTTTTTGGACACGAAAAAGGAGCATTCACAGGTGCATCTTCAGCTAACAAGGGAATTTTTAGAGCGGCAGATAGCGGGACATTACTCCTCGATGAAATTTCTGAAATGCCGTTGTCACTTCAAGCTAAATTACTGAGAGTACTTCAAGAAAAAAAAGTTACACCCATAGGTGGTCAAAGAGATATTGACGTTGATGTAAGAGTGATCGCGACTACTAATAGAGATATGGTTACTGAAGTTAGAGAGAAAAAGTTCCGCGAGGACCTCTATTACAGATTGAACGTTTTTCCTCTAGAAACACTAAATCTATCCGAACGAACTAGCGATATTATTCCAATTAGTGTTGCTTTGTTAAGAAGACATACTGAATTTGAAAAAATTCCATATATTACAAAAAGCGCGCAAAAAATTCTTAAAGATTACAATTGGCCAGGTAATGTTCGTGAGCTAGAAAATGTTTTACAAAGAGCAATAGTGTTATCAGAAAACAATATCATCAACGACAGTGACGTTATGATTGATCTAAATAAACACAAAAATCTTTACCAAAACTTTAATGAACATAATGAAAAAGCAGCAGTAGTCTAATTTAATTGAAAGGATAAAGTATATGAAACCAAATCTTACCACAGTATTTAAGCCTAACTTAGTCAAGGCAAACAATAATCAAGAACAAATCAAAAATATTCAAGAAGATGTTGCAAATTTAACACCTAAGATTGATGAACAAAAAGATAATGATTTTTTAGAAAGTATTAAAAATGCAATTGGCGATGTTTCTGATGGACAGCTAAAAAGCGCTGAATTGACAAAGAACTTTGAGCTAGGCTTAGAAAATGACTTAACGAAAGTAATGATTAATCAACAACTAGCAAGTCTTGGGTTTCAAATGACACTTAATGTTAGAAATAAAGTGTTAACAGCATATAAAGATATAATGAATATGCCGGTTTAATTAGCGAGGTAAAAAATGGCAGAGCAAACACAAACTACAGAAATAGCAAGTAAATCCTCAACCAATACAGGAGGAGGATTGATTTCAAATATTGGAGACACTTTAGAAAAAATTAAAAGGTTTTCAAATGAGCCTGCTGTTCAAAGATCAATTCCAGTAATGATAACCCTTTTTGTTATCTTTATTGGAATGGTATTTTTCATTTCTTTCAGAGAGCCATCAAGAACAACTCTTTTTTCTTCGCTTCCTGAACACGAAAAATCAAGAGTAATTGATGTTTTAAGGTCAAACGGAATAGATGTTTCAATTGATTCAACTACTGGTGAAGTACTTGTTCCATCGCCAGAATATTATGAAGCAAAAATGAAGCTTGCAGCTGAGGGCCTACCTAGTTCTGTCCCTCAGGGTTATGACCTATTAGAAAAAATTCCTATGGGGACAAGTAGATCAGTCGAATTCATGAAAATGAAGCAAACTCAAGAGATAGAACTAGCAAGATCAATCAATGAAATTTCTTATGTTCTAGGTGCGCGAGTTCATTTAGCCATACCTGAAAGATCAGTGTTCGTAAGAGATGCGGGATCTCCGACTGCATCCGTATTTGTAAAATTAGCAGATGGAAGAGTTTTAAATAGAGAACAAGTAAGAGCAATTGTTCATATAGTTTCTTCTTCAATACCAAATATGTCATCCGACAATGTGACTGTTGTTGATCAATACGGAAAGCTTTTATCTAAGCCTGAAGATGATCCAAATATTGCTCTAACAGAAAAACAATTAAATCATAGAATAAAAATTGAATCTCTTTATAGAGAGAGAATTTTATCCTTGGTTACACCCATGGTAGGAGCTGGTAATCTTACAGCACAAGTAAATGTAGAGATGGATTTTGCTAATACACAAGTTACAGAGGAAACATTTGACCCTGAGAGCATTTCCACAAGAAGTGAGCAAAACAGCGCAGATGAATCAACAGATAGGCCAGCAAGAGGTGTTCCGGGTGCAGTGGCAAATCAGGCACCTTTAGCAGCAGATCTTCAAATTGATACTCCAACTGAAGCATCTGAACAAGAATTTAAACAGAGATCAACATCAAATGTTAAAAACTATGAAGTTAGCAAGAAACTTAGCACAACGATTGGACAAATCGGAAAAATTAGAAAAGTCAAAACTGCGGTATTAGTAAAAAATAAAATCATACAAACTCCTGAAGGAACTGTTACTGAACCATTAAGCGATGAAGAAAAAGAAAAAATATCATCATTGGTAAAAGAAGCTGTTGGCTTTAATGGTGATAGAGGCGACAGCATAGTTGTCACCAGTGGAGAATTTATTGAAGAATTACAGGTCATAGTAACAAAATGGTACGAACAAGCTTGGTTTCAAAATATAGCAGGACAAATTTCAACTGTTTTAATTTTAGCAATAATAACTTTTGGGGCTCTTAAACCTCTACTAAACAGAATCCTTGTGCCATCAGCTGGTGTTGCAGGAGCAGGTGGACCTGGTGGTGCAATCTCAGAAGCTGATTTAGAAGCTGAGGAAGAAGGAGAAGTCGAAGTTCAAGAAGGAGAGTCATTAGAAGATATTAAAGCTAAATTAAAGCCTAAAAAAGCTGCTATTTCGGCAGAGATGCTTGATACAGCTAATACTTATGATGATAAAGTTGCGGTTATAAGAATGATTGTTGGAGATGAGGCTGGAAAAGTTTCAAATGTATTTAGACAACTAATGAAAAAAGATGCACTATAACATAACATTTAAAGGAAAAGTTAATGGCTGAAAAAGAAAAAAAAGAAGCAAATAATGAAGAAGAGTTATCACCCTATGATAGACTTACAAGTACTCAAAAATGTGCAATCTTGATGATGCTTTTAGGAGAAGAAGAGGCGTCTGAGATACTAAAAAACCTTGGTCCTAAGGAAGTTCAGCAGCTAGGAAAAGAGATGTACAATGTTCAAGGCTTGGACCAAGAAACGGTCAACAGAGTTTTAGACGAGTTTTTAGCGATTATAAAAACTCAAACAGATTTAGGTATGGGTTCATCTAATTATATTAGAAATGTGATGACAAAAGCTCTTGGTGAAAACAAAGCACAATCAGTTTTAGGAAGAATAACGCCTACAGAAAGTGATAAACCAATTGAAATTTTAGATTGGATGGATGCAAGATCAGTCGCAGAATTAATTTCAGATGAACACCCACAAATCATGTCGCTTATTATCTCCTATTTAGAACCCGGTACAGCAGCAGATGTACTAGTTCTTCTGCCTGAGGATGTTCAATCTGATATAATTCACAGAATTGCAACCTTAGAAACTGTTCAACCAGACGCTTTAGAAGAACTTGAAAAAGTAATGCAACTAAAATTTAAAACTAATACATCATTAAGAGCATCATCTGTTGGAGGGGTTAAAGCGGCTGCTGGAATAATGAACTTTACGAAACAAAATATGGAGCAAAGAGTCATTAAAGCACTTGGGGAAAAAGATAGACACCTGGCTAAAGAGATACAAGAAAGCATGTTTACTTTTGAAACTTTGATTTTAATGGATGACAGAAGTATGCAAACACTACTAAGGAATGTAGATCAGGAAATCCTTATTATTGCTTTAAAAGGAACCGATGACGATTTAAAGGAAAAAATATTTAACTGTATGTCTCAAAGAGCCGCAGCAAATATTAAAGATGAAATGGAAGTTCTTGGACCAATTAGATTAACAGAAGTTCAAGAAGCACAAAAAGCAGTTATAAATGTAGCGAGAACTATGTCTGACGAAGGTACAATTGTTCTTGCTGGTAGAGGTGGAGATGACTTTGTATGATGCCGTTGAAAGAACAGACAAAAGAAGAAAAAAAAGTTGAAGAAAAAAGCGATTCTGAAGCTCTAAAAACTGAAGAGATATTAAGCCTTTTAAGTAAAACAAGGCAAGATTTCATTAAAGATCAAGAAATTTTAGAAAAAATACCAAATTTATTTAAAAAAAAAACTTTAATTGAATTAGCTAATAATTCTGAAAAAAAAAAATCTAAAAGTCAGAGAATAGAAGAACCAGACATTCTAGAACAAGATAAACAAAAAGAAATCGATAATGATCCTAGTCCAGTTAAAGATGAAGAATTAGAAAAAAAAATTGATGAAAAAAAGTATACTGAAATTGAAGCAAAAAAAATGGCCAATAACCTAGCTAAAGAATACTACAACAAAGGTTATTATTTAGGTATAAAAAAAACTAAAGAAGAACTAGATAAGGGTGAGAAAGCACTTGCTGTATCTCTAAAAAATATTACTGATAGTATTTTTGCAACCACACCTGAGTTTTCAGAAAAAATGAGGAACAAGTTGAATCAAAAGATTTCAAGTATAACTAATGAAATATTAGGTTATGAGATTGATACTAAAACAGATTTTTTTATAAAAAAAATCACAGAATTGTGTGAGATATTTGACGAAAATAATAAAATAAAAATCTTACTAAACGAAAATGACTATAATTCTGTAAAAAAATTCTGTGGTGAAAATAAAATCGATTTTAACTTTTCACTATTAGCTGATAAAAATCTTAAGCGTGGTGATCTAAAAATAAAATCTGGATCAATTGAAGTTTCCGAAATAGTAGATGACAAAATAAAGCTATCACAAAGTAGCACTATCAAAGAGGAACTTAAAAATTTACAAGATAAAATTAGTGTTCCTAATAAAGAAGAAGATAAAAACCTTGTAGCCAATCCCTTAGAAACATTGCCTCAAAGAAAAGAAGAAGATGCTAATAGTTAATCAAATGCTATCTAATGTTGAAAAACTTTCTTTTTCTAATTTTAAATCATTTAAAAGTAGAATTACAAAATTTGATGGAAAAATTGTTGAATGTGACTCTTTTCCCTCACCCATTGGTACTCTTTGTAAACTTTACTGCGATAACGGCTCATTTGTGACTGGGGAAATTATTGGTTTTAGAGAAAAAAAAAATCTTATTGCTACGCATGAACAAAATGCAAATTTAGTTTCTGGATCATTAATTGAAGCCACCCAAGGAAGCACAGAAGTAGAAGTTGGTCAAAATATATTAGGAAGAGTAATTGATGCATTTGGAAAACCAATTGACAACCAAAAGGAACTTTCACTTGATGAGACCTGGCCAATAAGTGGAAAAAATATCAATCCGATGAAAAAAAATCCAATCAAAGAAACTTTAGATGTCGGGATAAGAGCTATTAATACTCTCTTCACAGTAGGTAGAGGACAAAGACTTGGAATTATTGCTGGGTCAGGAGTTGGAAAATCAATACTTTTAGGAATGATGACAAAATTCACAGAGGCAGATATAGTGGTAGTTGCACTTATTGGTGAAAGAGGAAGAGAATTAGGAAATTTTGTTTCTGAAGTTTTAAATAATGAAACAAAAAAAAGAACAACCATTGTTGCAGTTCCTGCAGATAAATCTCCTTTACTAAGAATCAAAGGTGCTGAAAGGGCAACATCCATTGCGGAATATTTTAGATCCAAAGGTAAAAATGTTCTTCTTATAATGGATTCTTTGACAAGAATTGCTCACGCTAAAAGAGAAGTTGGTTTAGCACTTGGAGAACAACCAACATCGAAAGGTTATCCACCGTCAGTAATCTCAATGATACCAAACTTAATAGAAAGAACTGGCACTGGCTCAAGCAGTGAGGGCTCAATTACAAGTTTTTATACTATTTTAGCGGACTCTGACGATACCAATGATCCTGTTGTTGATTCCGCCAGAGCTATACTTGACGGTCACATTGTTTTATCCAGAGAATTTGCTCAGTTGGGAATTTTTCCTGCCATAGATGTGAATAACTCATTAAGTAGGGTTATGAACTCTGTTATTTCTGAAGATCATAAAAATAAAGCAGAACTTATAAAAAAGATGTTTTCCATTTATCAAGAAAATAAGGACCTTGTCCTTATGGGCGGATACAACCAAGGACAAAACGAACAAATAGATAAAGCATTAGATCTCTGGCCTAAAATTTGCAATCTCATAAAGCAAGACTATAGAGTAAAAGCAAATTTTAATGAATGCTTAAGTATTCTGAAGAGTTTCACTTAAATGAAAAAAAAATATAAATTATTAAGTATTCTAAAAAAAATTAAAAAAAATAATTTGTTTAATTCTCTGGGTACACTCAATAATGAAAAAAATAAATTAGAAAGTATAAATTTAGAACTTCAAAAACTCCTTGAAAAATCAAATTTTAAAGAGGGTTCTATAATAAGTGCTTCGCAATTAAAAAATAATTCTTTTTTTAGAAGAGATATTAATGAAAAAATAGAGATTTCTAAGAATAGAAAGCTTCACATCGAAAAAGAAATTACTGGGTATGTAAGTCAAATTTCAAAAGTTAATAAGCAACAAGAAATTATACAAAAAAGAATTTATGAAGATTTTACAATCTTACAAAATAAAAAAGATTTAAAAAATCAACAAAATTTTAAAGCTAAAAATGTTTTGTAACAGGGTTGTGGCACTATTATTGCACTATAATCCGTTATGAAAATGATTATAAATAATAAGTTAGAAGGTAGCAACGAACTGGTTGGAATCAAATCATCTGAAAAAAATACAGAGATAGAAGCTCTTTTCGCTGAACTCTTTGCATTAGTGAACTTAGACAGTATTGATTCAGAAAAGACCTCTTTACAAGAACAAAGTACAAAAGAGATTGATACAAATGTTAATCTGACTGAATCAAATAAAAATACAATAAATATTGCAAAGTCACTCGCAGAGGTTTTTTACAAAGAACTAGGAATCGATAACAAGTCAATTGATAAAGAGTCAAAAAATAAAAATAATATTATAAATCCAGAGAATAGAGAAATAAGTTTTAAGGACCTTAAAAATTCTAAATTAACAACTGATTTAAAAAACATCGTTTCTTTAAACTTGAATAAAAAAACTCCTGAATTCAAAAATAACCCAGAAATGAATAAAGATTTAAGTGAACAAAAAGTATTTAAAACACAAAATTTAGAAATCAAAATAAAAAAAATAGAAAAAAACAATTTTGAAAATGACATTAAAAAAATAAATATAGTTGATAAACCAAATAAAAGTCCTGAAATAAATCAACTTAAGAATATTAACACTAATACCAATGAGAATAGAGTTAAGTCTTCAAAAGAGACTAATATTTTACTTAAAGAAAAAAAAATAAGTAAAAAAAAAAATGAAATTATTATTGGAAAAAATAATGATGAACAAGAGATTATTCAAAATAAAATCAATAAAGAGATACCTACTAAATTAATTAGCAACATTTCAAGAGGTAATGCAAAAAATTCAAATGACATAAGCCTTAACTTAAAAAACTCTAATGAAAATAAAACAAATTCCAAAGAAAAACCCTTGATAAATAATCAAAACTTTAACAGCAAAGAAACATTAGACCTTCTTGAAAGTAGCTGGGGAGAAAAGTTCTCAAAAATAATTAAAAATTCAATTGATAGAGGTATATCTAAATTAAATTTCGATTTAAAACCAAAAAATCTAGGTAAAATAAGTTTAGAGGTAATTGTTAAAGACAGCAAAACTAGTATACATATTAATACAGAAAATCAAGAGGCTGCAAATATACTGAACGACAATTTACCTAAATTAACAGATTTAATTGAAGAAAAAAATTCAAAATTTTCTCTATTAAATGATGGTAGTAATAATAACCACTTTAATCAGCAAAAAAAACAAACTAATGAGCAAGAAACTAGAATTTTAAGAAAAAAGGACGAAAACGAACTTAAGAAAATTAAAATGAATAATTATAGTATTGACGTTAATGCTTAATTAAAGTTTTATTTAGTTAGGAGTAAAAAATGGCTGAAGAAAATAATCAAGAAGAAGAAAAAAAGAGTCCAGTAAAATTGATTTTAATGATTGTTGGAGGCATTGTTTTACTTGGTGCTGGACTAGGTATAGGAATGTTTATCGGAGGTGACGATTCATCTGATCCTTCCACTGAAATCTCTCAAATCATAGAAAAAAAAGAAAACCCAGAAGTTTCCGAAGAAGAATCAAAGGA
>NZGH01000020.1 GCA_002690875.1 Rickettsiales bacterium | reverse complement strand
ACAATGGTCTCTCTCAGGGAACTGGTTCTGCTGCTTTCTTAAAAGGTAGTAACTGGGGTTATTGGGAAGGTCGTATGGCTGTCGGAATCATGGGTATTGCTTTCGGTGGAACACCATCTGGTATGAGAATCGACATTGTCGACATTACTAAAGACGGTAAAGCGATTAAAAGTGTTATTCAAATGCCTACTGGTCTAACAAAGAGATTCAGAGGGCTAAGAATGCATAATGGAGATCTTTACGCAACTGTAGATGAAGGTGAAATCTACAAAATTTCTGCCAGAAAATAAGGTTATACTCTCGCACCACTTAAAAAGTGGTGCGAGACACCTTTTCCACTAAATTCCAAAAAATTAAGTTAAAACCTCCCATCTATCGGGAATCAAATCTTCTAAATCCCGCGGACCACCTCTTCCAAACCAGAATGGTGGCACAATGACTTTTTCCTTTTTTTTGCCTAACCAGGCTCCCCACCAGGAAAAAGTACTATTACTCATTATAACTGAGTCGCATTTCGATAAGTAGTATAGATCATCAAGTTCATTATTGTTTTCTAAAAAATTTAACTTTTTAACATCAAAATTTTTTTTAACATCATCAATGTCATCACTAAAACAAAAAAACTCATATTTTTCTGAGTCAAATTTTTTTAATGCGTATTCATAGTAGACCCATGGCATAGGTGGAAGGATATCAGTCATTACTTTGTATCTTCTGAAGTGGATTCCTAATTTTTTTTTTTTTGAAAAATTTAATTTTTTGTTGTTATTTTTCCTTAGATTTTCACTAAAAGTAAATAAATTTTTAATTTCATTTTCAAAATCTTTAAAAAATTTTTCTGACTGAAAAAATCCTTCAATAACTATGTTATCTCTAGGGGGAATAGGGCTGTACTTAAAACATCCTTGCTTAACTAGTTCTAAATTTTCATGAGGATGAACAGGAATTTTTGAAAAAATATTATTTTTATATTTTTTCCAAGAAAGTACAGTTTTTTGTGCAAATTCCTTTGATATTTGACTACTCATTTGATCAAAATAATTTTCTCTAAAATTTTTACTACTATCTAGTAAAAAATATTTAGAGTTTATTCGTAGTGAATGTGCATAACCTGCTGCAATTTGAAAAAGCATGTTACCTAAACCACCGTCAAGATTAGAAGATATCATAATAGAAATGGGCAAGTTTTATGCCAATATTTTAGTGTGAATCTAAATCTTTTTTTACGTCCTCGTGGTCTCCGGTTATTATGTGATGTTTACTTTTTTTCTTTATAAGAATTTCTAAAAAAGGAATAAAAGCTAATGGAAGTAATCCACCTATTACAATACCTAAAATCATACTACGAATATGAGGATCCAGGTAACTTGCAACTAAATCAGCTAAAATATGGGAAAAAACAGCGCCGAAAATACCTGCAATATACCCTTTTGAAACTATTTTAACAAAACGATTTATACTTAAGCCAGTGTAATAACCTATTAGCATTATTCCTACATGAACAAAACCAAAAATAAAACCTCTCATATTTGAAGGTAGATTGCTTATATATATATCAAGGATGTATTCCATCAAGGTTATTTATATTCAGCATAGATTTTATAATTTACTAAGTAAATAATTAACTTGTGAAAATTTGATTAAATGTCAAAAATGAGTAACTTTTGATTATAATTGTTAAAACTTGATATTTTTAAGAGTTTATACTAACCTGTGGAGGTTAGTATTATGTTTTTCCTAAAAAAAAAAATAAAATTTGGGTCAAAAATAGTATTTTTTGCAACTCTTTTTTTACCTTTTTGGTCAAAATCACTCAATCTATTTGAAATGTCTCTTATTGGGATTGGCTCTGGCGTAGTTTATCATCAATACTTTGATAAATCCTTAAATAAAGAAAACCAAATGATTAAAAAGTCAAAGTTGATTGATAAATACCATAACTCAAAAAAAAGAACAACCAATTTGGATGAATTTATGGTTTTGCCGATACAAGAGAAATTAATGATAATTGAAGTTTTACATTCATATAAAAATTAATTTCTAAAACATAAATATATTTGTCGTTAATATGAATAACAGTATGTGGAAATGAAAGTATTTTTAAAAGCATTGATTTTTTGTATTTTTTTTAGTTCAACAGTTAAAGCAAACGCTTTTTCTGAAGTTTTTGGCTCTGAAGGTGCAGCTGGAATAGGTAACTCTAAGATGAGAAGCATTAGCTACACATTTCAGTATTTTACATTAATAGGCTCTCTCGGTTACGTAGCAAAACAACTATATAATTCAGGGTTTATGGAACCTTTAGGATTAATGCCGGAATCCATTCATAATTTATCTCCTCTTGCTTATAAAGATGATTTCTTAATCAATAAATATAATGCAAGTGCATATGCGGTTGGTGAGAAGATGGAAAGTCTAAATATGTTAAATGATTATAAAATTAAAATTGAAAAAAACCCATTTTCAATGCGATCCATAGAATCCAGAAATAACTTTAACTTTAAAAAATCATCTTTTCTTAACGATGAAAGAAATGAGCTTATTAATAGGTATCTTAATGATTAAAAAATTCTTTATGCTTTACATCATTTTTTTTTTAGTTGGATGTTCTCTTCCAAATTTAAATAGAGATAATCTTGTAAAAACATCCTCATCTGCAGCAGGTGGGTACATTGGATATCATCTTTCAGATGGAGATCTTTTTACAACTTCAGTAGGTTCAACTATTGGATTGATAGTAGGTGAAAATTTAGCAGAATTTATTGGTCAAAATGATAATTATTATTTTACACAAGAAACTTTAAGGATTCTTGAAATCAGTGATAACAATCAAATTACTAATACAGGGTATTGGAAAAACCCTAAAAGTAGAAATGAAGGTGTTGTTAAGATTAAAGGTTACTATGGTAACCCAAATTGTAGGCTTATCGAACATATATATTTAATAGATAGTAGTGTTGGTCCTCAAAATTCTTTCAGTACAGCATGTAGAGAGGAAAGCGGTCGATGGGCTATGATTAAATAATTAAAGTTTATTTTTTTTTAAAATTTATTATATCATACAAGTTATGATAATTATTTCTCCAGCAAAAAACCTTAATATTCTTCCTGAAAAGTCATCTCTAGAATTAAGTGAACCTTTGTTCACTGATGATACAAACTTGTTAATTAGAAAATTGAAAGATCTCAAATTTGACAAATTAAAAAATTTAATGAAAATAAGCGATTCATTAACAGAACTCAATTTTCAAAGATTTCAAGACTTTAATTCAAACGATAATGTTTTCAAACCTGCAGTTTTTCTTTTTAGTGGCGATACTTTTAATGGATTGTCAATAAGATTATTTTCAAAAGAATTGCTCTTATTGGCTCAAAATAGGTTGAGAATTCTCTCAGGACTATATGGTTTATTAAGACCGTTAGATTTAGTTCAGCCTTATAGATTAGAAATGGGTACTAAAATTGATTCAATCTTAGGAATTTCATTACATGAATTTTGGAAAAAAAAGATAACATCTTGTTTAAATAATGATTTATCAAAGAATAAGACTAAATTTTTATTTAATCTTTCTTCACAAGAATATTTTGAGTCAATTGATAAAAATAACTTGAATGCAAAAGTTGTAAGTTTTGACTTCAAAATTTTTAAAGATAATAAACTAAAAGCTCCCGGTATGATGATAAAAAAATATAGAGGAATTATGGCAAAATTTATTATTACCAATAAAATATTTGATATAGAAGAGCTTAAAAAATTCAATGAAGAAGGATTTGAATTTGACTCATACGATGAACCCAATAATAAGCTACTTTTTATATCTAAATGAAAAAAAAAATTTTAATTCAAATACCTTGTCTCAATGAGGAATCAACAATTGGGAAAGTTATTAAAGATTTAAAAAAAAATATACCGAATTCAGAAATAATAGTTTACGACAATTCTTCAACAGATAATACAATAAAAGAAGTAAAAAAACATGGTGTTAAAGTCATTTTAGAAAAAAAAAGAGGAAAAGGTAACGTGGTTAAAAGAATGTTTTCTGATAATTTTGATGCAAATATTTATGTAATGTTAGACGGTGACGACACATATGACACCAGTAAAATAAAGCAATCTATTGACACATTTTTTAGAGAAAAATATGACATGCTTGTTGCAAAAAGAACTCATTCAAATCCTTCTGCATACCGACGTGGACATGTAGTCGGTAACCAGATGTTCTCGCGTTTTGTTAATTATATATTTGGTAATGATATTTCAGATATTTTCTCTGGATATAGAATCTTTTCAAAGAGGTTTATAAAGACTTTTCCTCAGAATTCAGATGAATTTGAAGTTGAAGCGGAGTTAACTATTCATGCCTTAGAACAAGGCTTTAAAATTGGTGAGTTTGATTGCATATATAAACCAAGACCAGAGGGGTCTGTAAGTAAACTAAATACTTTTAAAGATGGTATCAAAATCTTGAAATTAATTTTAATACTTATTAAGGATGAGAAACCTTTATTATTTTTTACAATCCTAAGTTTTTTTTTTATGGTGTTATCTCTGTCAGTTGGTATTCCAATTATTAAGGAATTTTATCTAACTGGTTTAGTTGAACGCCTCCCATCAGCTGTTTTAGCAGGATTTTTGTCTGTTTTATCTTTTTTTAGTTTTTTTTGTGGTCTTATTTTAGACGTCATGAAAAAAATAAGATCTGAAAATAAAAAAATGAATTACTTACTTTTCAAAGATTAATTTATTTGATTGGTATTGAAATTTTTTTTACTTTTTTCTTAATTATTTTTCTATCAAACTCACGCTTATTTTCATTAATAAGCCAAACCATTTGCATAGCCAATGAATGAACTCTTTTGGCGTTAGTTTCACCAGATAAAAACCTTGAAAATTGCCTTTTACTTAGTCCTAATATTTCTGAAGACTTTTCAACATTTAAATTATTAATTTTCATCCATTTTTTAATTTCTTCTGGTTTTGGGTTATCTATGTCAAAGAAAAACAATTATTTACTCTCTAAATATGACTTTTTAGTTAATTCTTTGAACTTGTTCTCATCTCTATTTTTCTTGTCAATTAAAGAAATAGTTATGATTGAGAAAAATGAAATTGACATCGAAAAAATTCCGGGATACTTGTAAGGAAATATTGCATTCTCAAATCCTAGAGTTTCAACCCAAACAGTAGGTCCCAGGAAAACAAAAAGTAATGCACTAAATAGACCAATAAATCCACCATACATCGCTCCATTAGTAGTTAATTTTTTCCATGATATTGTGAGAAACAGAATGGGAAAATTTGTACTAGCTGCAACTGCAAATGCTAGACCAACCATAAAAGCAACATTTTGTCCCTGGAAAATAATACCTAGGATTATTGCAATTATTCCTAAAAAAACAGAGGAAATTTTAGAGACTAAAATTTCTTTTTTTTCGTTACTTCTACCTTTTTTTATTACGAATACATAAAGGTCTCTTCCAATTGCAGATGCTCCAGCAAGCGTAAGACCCGATACCACAGCTAAAATAGTTGCAAATGCTACAGCTGAAATAAATCCTAAAAAAATATCACCACCTAGAGCGTGAGATAAATGAATTGCAGCCATATTGTTTGAACCAATGAGATTGTTTTCAAAGTCAGTATAATTTAAGTTATTAGTTAAAAAAATGATAGCTCCAAAACCAATTACAAATGTTAAAATATAAAAATAACCAATAAAAGTTGTTGCGTAGAAAGCTGAAATTCTTGAACTTTTTGCATCTGGGACTGTGAAAAATCTCATCAAGATATGCGGTAAGCCTGCTGTTCCAAATATTAAAGCTACTCCCAACGAAATAGCAGATATTGGATCACTAATAAGTTTACCAGGAAATAAAATTGATTCTTTTTCTGGATGAACATTACTAGCCTCTTCTAGTAATTTACCGATACTGAATGAATAATCGCTAAGAACCATAATTGCAAGAGCTGTCGCTCCTAAAATCAAAAGAATGGCTTTTATTATTTGTACCCATGTTGTAGCTATCATTCCACCAAAACTAACATAAATAATCATTAATAATCCTACTATCCAAATTGCGTAATAGTATGGTAACCCAAATAAAATTTGTATTAGTGATCCTGCGCCAACCATTTGAGCAATTAGATAAAAAATAACTGTTACCAAAGTTCCACTTGCAGATAAAATTCTTATTCTAGATTGAGTTAATCTTGTTGATGTTACATCTGCAAATGTATATTTCCCTAAATTTTTAAGCTTTTCTGCAATTAAAAATAAAATTATTGGCCACCCTACAAGAAAACCTATTGAATAAATTAAACCATCAAAACCAGAAAAAAAAACAAGCCCAGATATTCCAAGAAATGATGCTGCAGACATGTAATCTCCAGCTATAGCTAACCCATTTTGTAAACCTGATATTTTCCCACCAGCTGCATAATAATTACTTTTATTGAAATTTTTTTTTGATGCAAAGTATGTTATTAAAAGTGTTATAAACACAAAAATACCAAAGACTACTGCAGCAAAATTTTTACTATTTAAGTCGGACGCCATTATGGAAAATGGAAAACTTAATAGAGTCAGGAATAATAATAGATTCATTTCTTTAATTTATCTAAAAATAAATTTGACAGAACAACATAAATAAATGTCAAAAAAACAGAAATAATTATAATAAACAAACCTGAAAAAATTCCATATGTAACTGAAGAGTCGGGTAAGGTTTTGTGAAAAAATTCAGGTTTAAAACCTAGTATTAATATAAAAGAGAAGTAAAGAATTAGTACAATAAAAGATAGTGAGTAGCTAATCAAATTTGAGTAAAAAATTAATTTTTTTAAATTGTTGTCATTTATATTTTTGTTCATAATTTTAAGTCAGGCTATGATTTAATAGCCTGACTTGAAAAATTTAAATCTGGTTCTTAAAGATTTACAGTTACAGCTTTTACTTCGGTGTAATTCTTTAAGACTTCGTGACCCATCTCTCTTCCCCATCCAGATTCCTTATAACCGCCAAATGGAAGGGATGCATCAAAAATATTATGACAATTGACCCATACTGTACCTGCACGAATTTTTGCTGCCATTTTATGAGCAACGCTAATATCTTTAGTCCAGACACTTGCAGCTAAACCAAAGTTAGTATTGTTAGCTTCGTTTGCAATTTTTTCTAAACTTTCGTCAGAAAATGGTTGTGCACAGACAACTGGACCAAAAATTTCTTCTTTTACAAGAGTCATGTCAGCATTTGTTTTTGCAAAAACCGTTGGATGAACAAAGTGACCACCTGAGGAGTTGTCATAATTTCCGCCAGCAATCACTTCACCACCTTCTGTCTTTCCAGATTCTATGTAACCAGCTACTTTTTGATACTGTTCATCTGAAATAAGGGGTCCCATCTCTGTTGAAGCTTCCATACCAGGACCAACTTTGATATTTTCAGCAATTTTAGCTATGCCTTCTGAAACTTTATCAAAAACTTTCTCATGAGCAAATAATCTAGAACCTGCACAACAGCATTGGCCGTGATTAAAAAATATAGCCGAGGCTGCACCTGCGATAGCTGCATCAATATCAGCGTCTGGAAATATAATTGTAGGAGATTTTCCTCCAAGTTCCAATGATACTTTTTTTAGATTACCAGAGGCCGCTTTTGTAATTATTTTACCAACTTCAGTTGATCCAGTAAAAGCAACTTTATCAACCATTGGATGTTCAGCTAATGGGGCACCAGCGTCTTCACCAAAACCTGTTACAACATTTAAAACACCTTCCGGTAAAATGCCTGCATCATGTATGATTTCTGTTAACCTAAGAGCAGATAAAGGGGTTTGCTCTGCTGGTTTAAGCACAATTGTACAGCCAGCAGTCAACGCAGGAGCAATTTTCCATGCTGCCATTAGTAACGGAAAATTCCATGGAATAATTTGACCACAAACACCAACTGGTTCTCTTAAAGTGTAGCTATGATATTTTGCACCTGGTGTATATAAACAAGAATAAGGAATTGTATTTCCTTCAATTTTCGTTGCCCAACCTGCCATATATCTAAAAATGTCGGATGAAAGTGGTACATCAGCAGCACCAGCAACAGCAACAGGTTTTCCGTTGTCTAAAGACTCAAGTTGAGCTAACTCTTCACCATGCTTATCAATAAGATCACCAATTTTCCAGATGATTTTACCTTTTTCGCTGTTAGACATATCAGTCCAAACTCCTGAATCAAATGCTTTTCTAGCTGCTTTAACGGCTAGATCAATATCTTTATTATTTCCAGCAGAGCAAGAAGCAATTTTTTTTCCAGTAGCAGGATCCTCTACGTCAAAAGATTTGCCAGAATTAGGATCTATCCATTTACCAGCAATGTATAATTTTTTTTCTTTACTTAAAAAGTCGCCAACATTATCGTTGACCTTATAGTTAAGGATCGAAGCGTCCATAATATTTCCTCCAAAATAAAAAGTTTACTTTAATTTTATAATACAAAAAAAAAAATTAAATTAAAGAGAATTCTAAAGTTTTGTAGGGTTTTCTAGACCTTTGTAAACTTCGTTAGGATCAAAAATTTTTTTGTCTTCATTAAAAACTAAATTTGTTGAAAAGCTTTCACCCTTTTTTTCAAGCTCCCTGTAAAAGCATGATTTGTAACCTACATGACAACTTGCTTTTGTTCCCGAGAGTTTTACAAAAAGAATGATACAATCTTGATCATCATCAACTTGAATTTTGACAATATTTTGGAAAAAACCAGAAGTTTCTCCCTTTTTCCAAATTTTTCTTCTACTTCTTGACCAGTAATGAGACATTTTTGATGTTAATGATGCTTTTAAAGCTTCTTCATTCATGTAACCATGCATTAAGACTTGATTATCTTCAGCATCAATTGTAATAACTGGGATCAAACCATTTTCATCAAATTTGGGTTGAAGGCTTTTTCCTTCTTCTACTTCTTCAACTGAGGTTCTTTTTGAAAAGATTATTTTCATAATTTATTTTATATAATCAGAGAACCTTTGCTCAATTGATTTGTTTGATTTAAATTCGCCTAGAAAACAACATGTTATAGTAGATACATTTGGTTTTTGAACACCTCTGGTTGTCATACATTGGTGTAAAGCTTCAATATATACAGCTACGCCCTTTGGTTTTAAAGATTTTTCAATACACTTCGCTATTTGTTGAGTCATAGTTTCCTGTGTTTGAAGTCTCTTTGCAAAAATATCTACAACTCTAGCTAACTTAGAAATACCGACGACTTTTTTAGTGGGTATGTATGCTAAATGTACTTTACCTATAATCGGCACCATGTGATGTTCGCAGTGAGAATGAAAAGATATATCCTTCAGCATTACTAAATCTTCATAACCTTGAACATCTTCAAATGTTTTGCTTAGGTAATCATTGGGTGATTCGTTATATCCTGAGAAAAACTCATTAAATGCGTTTACGACTCTTTTAGGTGTTTCTCTAAGCCCTTCTCTTGATGGATCGTCTCCGGCCCACCTTATTAGTGTTTCAACTGCCTTTTCAGCCTCTTCTCTAGAAATAGATTTCTCCAATGAGCTTTGAAAATTTTTCTTTGTT
>NZGH01000019.1 GCA_002690875.1 Rickettsiales bacterium | reverse complement strand
CGGAGAGGAAGGGATTCGAACCCTCGATAGATGTTACCACCTATAACGGTTTAGCAAACCGTCGCCTTCAGCCACTCGGCCACCTCTCCTTTATTTTGATAATAAGTCTTTTAGCATTTGATTAACTAATTGAGGATTTGCCTTTCCTTTTGATTCTTTCATTACTTGACCGACAAAAAATCCGAATAGTTTATCTTTACCATTTTTATAATCATTTACCATTTCATCATTTTTTTGTAAAACTGATTTTATTAAGGCTTCTATTTCTGATTTATTAGAAACTTGTTTTATCCCTTTTTTATTTATAAATTCTGAGGCCTCTAAATCTGTTTCCAAATATTCTTCAAAAATTTCTTTTGCTTGCCTATTTGAAATAGAACCATCAATTATTAAATCCAAAAGATTTCCTATTTTTTTTGGTTTAATTTCGGAATCTTGAAGTATAATATCTTTTTTTTTCAAGTAAGAGAAAAGTTCTACTGTAATCCAACTAACTACAATTTTTGAGTCTCTTTTTTCCACCAGCTCTTCAAAAAAGGATGATACAAACTGATCTTCAACAAGAATTTCAGCATCATAATCTTTTAGTTTATATTGCTCTTTGAATCTTTTCTTTTTTTCATCAGGCAATTCAGGTAACTGATTTTTTATTTTTTCTATTCTGTCATCACTTACAATCAATGGGGGAAGGTCTGGGTCGGGAAAATATCTATAATCATGAGACTCTTCCTTTCCTCTCATAGTCCTTGTTTCACCATTATTTGGATCAAAAAGTCTAGTTTCTTGACTTATATTATGACCGTTCTCGAGTAACTCAACTTGTCTTTTAGATTCATATTCAATAGCTTGCTGGATAAACTTAATTGAATTAACATTCTTTATCTCGCACCTGGTTCCTAATTTTTCTCCAGGTTTTCTAACAGAAACATTTACATCTGCCCTTAGGTTACCCCTTTCCATATTTCCATCACAACTTCCAACACACTTTAAGATAGCTCTTAGTTTTTTTACGTATTGAGCAGCCTCTTGTGGACTACTTAAATCAGGTTCTGATACTATTTCCATTAAGGCACATCCAGATCTGTTTAAATCTATGAATGAATTTTTGTGATCTTGATCATGTATACTTTTTCCAGCATCCTGCTCAAGATGAATCCTTGTAATCCTAATCTTTTTTTGACCCTCTTCAGTTTCAATTACTAAAAAACCGTTACCGACAATTGGGTGTTCAAATTGTGAAATTTGATATCCTTGTGGTAGATCGGGATAAAAATAATTTTTCCTATCAAATATGGATTTTGTATTTATTTTTGCGTTTAAACTTAATCCTGTCTTTATGGCTTGATCAACACAATATTCATTTATAACAGGAAGAGCTCCAGGCATTCCTGAATCAACCAGTTCGACCTGAGAGTTAGGTTTTCCACCCCAGTAAGTAGATGCTGTAGAAAATAATTTAGAGTTAGATTTAATTTGAGCATGTACTTCCAATCCCATAACTAACTCCCATTTTCCAGTTTTTCCTTCTATTAAATAACTCATCAAAAACCCCTACACTCCTCAATCAATTTTCCCGAAGCAAGTACTGAAATTTCTTCAAAAGGTTTTCCTATAACCTGCATACCAATAGGCAAGTCATTCGTGTTTTTACCTGCTGTTACTGAAATAGCTGGAAGTCCTGCCAGACTAGCAGGAACGGTCAATACGTCATTGAGATACATTTCAATTGGATCTTTTTGCTTTTCTCCAATTGGGAATGCTACATTTGGTGTTGTGGGTGTTAAAATTACATCGCATTTTTTAAATGCATTTTTAAAGTCATCTGAAATTAACTGTCTAACTTTTAGAGCTTTTAGATAATAAGCATCATAGTAACCAGCTGATAATACATATGTACCAATCATTAATCTTCTTTTCACCTCATCCCCAAAACCTTTTGCTCTAGTCAGTTCATACATGTCTTCTAAATCTTCACTACTTTCCCTAAAACCATACTTAACTCCATCGTATCTCGCTAAGTTAGCAGATGCCTCAGCTGGAGCAATTATATAATATGTTGGAAGTGCAAAACTTGTGTGCGGAAGAGAAATATTTACTATCTCAGCACCATTTTTTTTAAAAAAATCAATTGTGTCTTCCCAAACCTTAACAATATCTGAATTTAAACCTTCAACTTTGTATTCAGATGGTAGCCCAACTTTCTTTCCTCTTATATCAAAATTTAAAAAGTCAAGATATTGAGGAATTGGTTTTCTTGAACTTGTAGAATCTTTGTCATCATAACTACTCATTGACTGAAGCATGAGAGCTGCGTCTTTTACTGTTTTTGTAATTGGACCTGCTTGGTCAAGAGATGATGCAAAAGCTATCATCCCAAACCTTGAACATCTTCCATAGCTTGGTTTTAGTCCAACTAATCCACAAAAGGATGCAGGTTGGCGAATTGAACCACCAGTATCTGAACCAGTTGCAGCCATACATAAATTTGCTGCAACTGAGGAGGCTGACCCTCCCGAAGATCCTCCTGGAACAAGATCTTTTTTATTTTCTTCACTTGATTTTAAAGGATTTATTACATTACCAAAAAAACTGGTAGTATTTGCAGAACCCATTGCAAATTCGTCCATATTTGTTTTCCCAAGAATTATTGCGCCATCACTTAGTAAATTTTTTGATACAGTTGATTCATAAAATGGAATAAAATTCTCTAAAATTTTTGAGCCAGCGGTTGTTCTAATTCCTTTTGTACAAAAAAGATCTTTCATACCAATTGGAATACCCTCTAAAATTCTAGTTCCATCATTTCTGGAAATTCTTCTATCAGACTCCTTAGCCATTTCAATTGCGTTTTCAAATGTATTAGTTATGAAACAATTAAGGTTAGATTTTTCAATTCTTTCGATAAAAAAATTTGTGAGTTCAAGTGAGCTGAATTCTTTATTTAAAAGACATTCTCTAGCAGTGGAAATATCTAAATTTTCAAATTCTGTCACTCTACTACCTTAGGAACAACAAAAAAGCCAGATTTACTCTTTGGCGCATTTTTTAATACCAACTCGTCTGACATTTCAGAAGATACTTTATCCTTTCTCATAATCATAGATTCGTTAAAAACAGATAACATTGGTTCTATTTGCTCAGTATCTACTTTTTTTAGCTCATCGACCCATCCAAGAATATTGTTCAATTCCTCAATTAGTTTTGTCTCCTCTTTTTCGTTAATTCTAATTTTTGCAAGCTTAGATACTTTTTTTACGGTTTGGTTATCAATTGACATTGTATAATTCTTGTTAAAATTATTGTAAATAATTGTATAAATAACACTAGGTATGCTAATTCGCAATATAAAAGAGTTTTTGAAACTTACAACGAATAAAAGAATAATATCATTAGATATTGGAAAAAGTAAGGTTGGAAGCGCAATATCTAATCAAAAACATTCAATTGTAACACCGCTAAATGTTTTTTCCAAAAAGAAGCTTTACACTGAATTATTTAAAACTATTCACGAATTTAATATAGGAGGAATTCTCGTAGGTCTTCCCTTATTTGAATTTGAAAAAAAAAATAAATCCTGTCAAATGATAGAAGATATTACAAAAAACCTGGATAATTTTTTAAACAATAAAAATAATGAATTACCTATTTTTTTTTGGGACGAGAGCTATACTAGTTTTGAAGCTGGGGAAATAACTAAAGAATTTTTTAAAAATACAAAAGAAAAAAGAAAAAATTTAGATAAATTTGCTGCAAAAATTATTTTAGATGATTTTTTTAGAGAAAATATAAATTTATGACAAAAAAAAAAGAATCACTTCATGGAATTAATGTTTTCGACCTTACAAGGGTTTTAGCTGGTCCAACAGCTACTCAAATTCTGGGAGATTTAGGAGCAAATATTATAAAAGTAGAAAGACCAATTACAGGTGATGATTCTAGAAATCTCGGACCCCCGTATTTAGATACTAACGTAACAGATCCTAAAGAAAGTGCTTATTACCTAAGTGTAAACCGCAATAAGCATTCAGTCACAATTGATCTAACAAAAAAAAAAGGACAAATTCTAGCAAAAAAAATAATAAAAAAATGTGATCTGTTAGTAGAAAATTTCAGAGCAGGAAATTTGAAACAGTATGGATTAGATTATGAAAGCATTAAAAAAATTAACCCAAAAATAATTTATTGCTCAATAACAGGGTTTGGGCAAACCGGACCTTATTCATCCAGAGGAGGATACGATTACCTTGTTCAGGCAATGGGAGGAATAATGAGTATTACTGGAGAAAAAAAAGGTCTGCCAACCAAAATTGGAGTTGGAGTTTCTGATATAATAACCGGTCTTTATGCAACTATTTCAATATTATCGGCCTTAAGATTTAGAGATCAAACTTCATTAGGTCAACATTTAGACATATCACTTTTAGATTCTCAAGTTTCATGGTTAAGTTATGTTGCACAAAGTTATTTGATTTCAGGAAAAATTCCAGATAGAATTGGAAACGATCACCCTTCAATTGTTCCGTACCAAACTGTTAAAGCAAAAGATGGGTTAATGGTTTTAGCTATTGCCAATGACAGGCAATTTAAAAATTTTTGTAAATTTTCTGGTTTATCTTCTTTATGTGAGAATACTAAATTTAAAAGTAATTCATCGAGAGTAAAAAATCGAAAAGAACTTAACAAAATTTTAGGTAAAACGATTGTGAAAAAAACAATTAAAGAGTGGGTTGAAGGACTAACAAAAATAAATGTTCCATGTGGACCTATTAATAACATTGAACAAGTTTTCAATGATCCTCAAGTAAAATCGAGAAAAATGAAAATAAGTATGGAACATAAAAAATCAAAAACCAGAAAAATAAATATTATCGGAAGTCCCATGAATTTCTCAGTATCTAAAATAAAATACAAAAAAACTCCACCAACTTTGGGTGAAGATACAACAAAATTTTTAAAGAATTTTTTAAAAATCTCAATTTCAGAAATTAAAAAACTAAAAGAAGAAGGTATTATTTAAATACCCTCTTGAAGAAAATTTTAAAAGGTTTAGAATACGATTTTAATGATTAATGATTCATTAAAAAAATTTCCTCATGAACATCTTCTAGGTATTGAAGGTTTAACTCCACCTGATTTAAATTACTTATTAGACTTATCTAATCATTTTGCAATGCACTTAGATAAAGAAAATAGTGAAAAACTAATTTATTTAAAAAATAAAATTTGTATCAATCTATTTTTTGAAAACTCAACTAGAACAAGAACTTCCTTTGAATTAGCCGGAAAAAAATTAGGAGCAGATATGCTGAATATTTCTGTTGCCTCTAGCGCTATTAAAAAAGGTGAAACCTTGATAGATACAGCAATGACTTTAAATGCTATGCAACCTGACGTTTTGGTAGTTAGACATCAAGATGCTGGGGCTGTTAAATTACTATCAGAAAAAGTAAACTGTGGTGTTATCAATGCAGGCGACGGTCCTCATGAACATCCTACACAAGCACTTCTTGATGCACTTACAATTAAAAAAAGAAAAGGAAAGATCTCTGGTTTAAAAGTTGCTATATGTGGTGATATAATGCACAGCAGAGTGGCCCGTTCAAATATTCATCTCTTGAGCACTCTGGGAGCTGAAATTCGAGTAATAGGCCCAGCTACTTTGATTCCAAAAAGAATTGAAACTTTAGGTGTAAAGGTTTTTTATGAAATGAAAAGTGGACTTAAAAATGTTGATATAATAATTATGTTGAGACTTCAGCTCGAACGAATGTCAGGTTCTTTTGTTCCATCAATAAGAGAATATTTTAGATTTTATGGTCTCGATAGAGAAAAGTTAAACTATGCTGACTCAGATGCTTTAATCTTACACCCTGGACCAATGAATAGAGGTGTTGAAATTGATTCTGAATTAGCAGATGACTTAGATAGATCCGCCATCTTTGAACAAGTACAAATGGGTGTTGCTGTAAGAATGGCTTGTTTAAAAACTATAGTTGAGAATAAAACAGAAAATGGCAAATAGGAAAATTTTTAATAATAACAAGAAGTCATCTCAGAGTTATCTGCTTAAAAATTGTCTAATAATTGACAATGTAAAAAATAAAATTTTGAAAAATGACATTTATATTAAAGATAAACTTATCGAGGATATTGATAAAAATTTAACCAACAAAATTGATCCTAAAACTATTATTGTAGAATGTAAGGATATGTATGTAGCTGCAGGTTTAGTTGATATGAGAGTCAATATAACTGAACCTGGGTTGGAACATAAAGAAACAATAGAAAGCGCATCAAAAGCTGCCGCTAGTGGTGGGGTAACATCAATTATATGCATGCCAAACACAGCTCCTCCAATTGACCAACCTGCTATAATTCACAGTATCCAAAGAAAAGCTAGAAAAGTTGCTCTAAGTAAAATTTTTTGTACTGGATGCATTACAAGAAATTTTGAAGGTAAAGAAATTTGCGAACTCCATCTCATGAAAGAATCTGGGGCTGTTGGTTTTACTGATGGTTTTAAAGCAATTTCTAATGCTAGAGTTATGAGAAGAGCATTGAATTATGCAAAATCTTTTGACGGATTAATAATACAACATGCAGAAGAGCCTTTCTTAAGAGGTAATGGTGTCGCAAATGAGGGAGAAATTTCTACAAGAATGGGATTATTAGGTATCCCAAGTTATGCTGAAGCAATGATAGTACAAAGGGATTTATGGATGGTTAAGGAGACTAATTGTAGATATCATGTGAGTCATATTTCTACAAAAGAAACTGTCGATATAATAAGGAAAGCAAAAAAAGATGGTTTACCAATTACTTGCGATACATCTCCACCATATTTTATTCTTAATGAACTTTCTTTAGAAAACTACAGGACTTTTTCAAAACTCTCGCCTCCTCTGAGGACTGAAGAGGACAGAAAAAGTATAGTTGAAGGAATTTGTGATGGGACTATAGATGCTATTTCATCCGATCATACTCCTCAAGACCAAGATGCAAAAAGACTTCCTTTCAACCAGGCAGAATTTGGTGGTGTTGGTTTAGAAACATTACTACCGCTCACTTTAAGTCTTGTAAATAACGAAAAGATCGACCTTGTTAAAGCCATAAGTTTGATAACAATTAACCCGTCAAAAATTTTAAAATTAGACGTTGGAAGAATAGAAAAAAAAAAAGAAGCTGATCTTTGCATATTTTCAAATACTAAACCATGGAAAGTAAATCCCGAAAAATTTCATGGGAAATCAAAAAACTCTCCTTTTGATGGGATGCTTGTTGAAGGAAAAAACTTAATGACTTTTGTTCGAGGTAGGTTGGTTTATGAATTATGATTTCTTTATAATTTTATTTTCTTACCTTTGCGGCTCCATACCATTTGGTCTACTCGTTTCACATATTTTTAAAAAAGACGACCCTCGAAGGATGGGATCTAAAAATATCGGTGCAACAAATGTTCTGAGAACGGGAGGTTTCAAACTAGGGCTAATAACCTTAATGTTAGATATTTTAAAAGGTTTTATAGCTATTAAAATTACTCTAATCTTAAATAGTAGTTTAATTGGTTTATCAATAATCTTTGTTGTAATTGGTCACATTTTTCCCTTGTGGCTAAGATTTAAAGGTGGGAAAGGAGTGGCAACATTTATTGGTGTTTTATTAGGTTATAATTTTCAACTTTTTCTTTTATTTACTATTACATGGTTAATATCCGCATTGATGTTTAAATACTCATCTCTTTCCGCTATCATTGCTTTGACTATTAATGTGTTATCAACAATCGCTGTTGACTCAAATTATGTTTATTTCACTATCATTAGTTTTTTAATCCTCATTAAACACTTTTCCAATATCCAAAGATTGTTGGCTGGTAATGAAACAAAGATTATTTTAAAAAAAAAAAATTAAATTTTGACTTTTCTTTCTTTAAATTATAAGTAGGTTTGATTATGAAACTTTTAGTCGTCGAGTCTCCTGCTAAAGCAAAGACTATTAAAAATTATTTAGATGATACTTTTCAAGTAGTTGCCAGTATTGGTCACTTTAGAGACCTTCCAAGAAGCGGTATTGGTATTGACGAAAAAAATGACTATTTTGTAAAAGATTGGGAGATAGACAAAAAAAAAATTGATCCTATTATCAAGTCAATTAAAAATTCTGATGAAATTTACCTTGCACTTGACCCAGATAGGGAAGGAGAATTAATAGCATGGCATTTAGTAGAAATTTGTAGAGAAAAAAAATTAATTGATGGCAAACAGTTTAAAAGAATTGAATTTCCAGCCATAAGAAAAGAAGATATTCTATCAGCTATAAATAATCCAAGAGAAATTAATCAAAACCTTGTAAATGCTGCAATTACAAGAAGGTTCTTGGATAGATTTTTTGGTTACAAAATTTCTCCGATTACAAAAAGGCGAACCATCTTTGGTTCCTCAGCAGGAAGAGTCCAATCACCTGCACTAAGAATCTTATGTGAAAAAGAAAAAGAAATCGACGTTTTTGTATCCAAAGAGTTTTGGGATATACATATTGAGTTAACTGATAAAAGCAAACATAAAATTGAATGCGTTATACTCAGTCAGGGACAAAAAAAATATGATAAATTTGTTATAAATAATGAAAAAAAAGCTAAAGATCTTCAAGAAAAACTAAAAAAAGAGACTTTTACGCTTGATTCACTCAACAAAAGAGAAAAAAAAAGAAGACCCTATTCTCCATTCTCTAATTCTTTATTACTTCAAGATGCTTCCTCAAAATTAGGATTTAGTCCAAAACTCACCAATTCGATTGCACAAGAATTAAAAGACGGTATAGGTTCATTAGGAGCCTTAATCACATATCACAGATCAGACTCTAATAAAATGAAAAGGAGTGAAATTGAAAAATTAAGAAGGATCATTAAAAGTGAATTTGGACCTAATTTTCTTTCTGAAAAACCTGTGGATTATAAGGAAAAATCTAGGTTTGTTCAACAAGGTCATGAAGCAGTTACACCAACGCAATTGGAAAGAAAACCATCAGTCTTAAAAAATGAACTTAATGAAAATCAATTTAAACTTTATGATTTGATATGGAAAAGAACTTTAGCATCACAAATGTCACCTAGTGTCAATTTAGAGACTACTTATTACATAAAAAGTGAAAACTTTTTATTAAAGACCTCTGGTTCTATAGAAAAGTTTAGTGGATTCAAAAAAGTTTACAATTTTTTTGAAAACGATAATGAAACACAAAATCTTCCTGAACTCCAAGTGAATGCAAAGCTCAATCAACATAACATAGATATAAAACAAAATTTCACAAAGCCACCAAATAGATACTCAGAGGCTGGCCTTGTTAAAAAACTTGAAGAACTTGGAATCGGAAGACCTTCAACCTATGTGTCAATTTTCACTAAGTTAGAGGAGAGAAATTATATTATAATTAAAAATAAATCTTTAATCCCTACTTCTAAAGGGAAAGTATTATCGAAATTTTTTGACAGTTTCTTTAATCAATTTGTTGACTATCAATTCACTGCAAACCTTGAAGAACAATTAGACCTTGTTACTGAATCTAAACTAAATTGGAAAGAAATATTAAATAATTTTTTAGAAATTTTAAATAAAACAGTAAGTAACGTAGAAAACACAAGTATTTCGGAAGTTATTGAAAAGATTAGTTCCCTATCTCCTGAAATTCTTAAAGAAAATAAATGTCCCAAATGTACTGATGGAAATCTAATTATAAAGTTTGCGTTTACAGGACCATTTATTGGATGTAGCAACTACAACAAAGACGGTAGTGGTTGTGGATATAGTCACGCAATAGGGTCCGATGAGGATAATAAAGAACTATCTGGTGACGGAAAGGAAATAGGCATACATCCTGAAACTAAAAACAAAGTTTTTCTAAAAGTCGGTCGATATGGAAGATATTTAGAAACTGAAAATTCAGAAAATAAAAAAAAGAGAACTAGCATACCTAAAAATTTAAAGAATGAAGATATAGATTTGGATAAAGCATTAAAATTTTTAACATTACCCAGAGTTGTAGGGATACATCCTGAAACTAAAAAAGATATTATTGCTTCGGTGGGACCTTACGGCCCCTATTTAAAGCATGATAATAAATTTTTATCATTAAAAGAAGACGATGTAACTATTGTTGGAATAAATAGAGCAGTTGAGCTAATAGAAAAAAAAGCATCTGAACAAAAAGAGGTTATAGTTGGAGATCATCCTGAAACTAACTTAAAAATTTCTAAAAAAAAAGGAATTAAAGGAAGGTCAGACTACCTATCTTACAACAAGAAAAACTACCCCATACCATCTGAATTAAGTGAAAAAACCCTTACTTTGTCAGATGCAGTTAAGATAATTGATGAAAAGAAAAAAACAAAAAAACAAAAAAAAAATTAAAGAAGTCACCCTTTCCGATATAATTGAAAATGAAATTAAATTTAATGGTTTAAGGCAAGGGTTCTCAAAGTCTTTAAATAAATTTTCTAAAAATTTAAAGTATAAAAACTCTATTCAGCATTCTGATTTAACTAGTATTCCCTTTGTTACAATTGATGGTGAAGATAGCAAAGATTTTGATGATGCAGTTTGGTCAGAAAGTAATAAAAAACATACTAAAATAATGATAGCTATTGCTGACGTAAGTTTTTATGTTGAAAAGGATGATTTAATTGATATTGAAGCAAAAAAAAGAGGAAATTCTTTTTACTTTCCAAACAAAGTAATACCAATGTTGCCTGAAGAACTCTCTAATAATTTATGTTCTTTGGTTCCAAAAAAAAAAAGAAAAAGTGTTGTCCTAGAGATTAACCTTGAGGATGGAAAAGTAAAAAAATTTAAATTCTACAGAGCGATAATTAAATCTATAGCAAGATTAACTTACCAAGAAGCTGAAAATATTTTTTTAGAAAAAAATAAAAATAATAAACTTTTTCCAATTATCTTAAACCTCTTTAGTACCTTCAAGATTCTTCAAGAGAATTCAAAAAAGAGAAATAAAATATCTTTTGATCCTGATGAATATGTAATTCAAACCAACAACGAAAAAAATATTAATCTTATTAAAAAAAAAAAATTAGAATCATATAAGCTTATCGAAGAGTTCATGGTTCTTGCAAATACATTAGTAGGTCATTATTTAAAAAGTAATAATATAAAATCTGTTTTTCGAAATCATGAAAAACCTCCCAGTGAGAAAACAAAAATACTCAAAGAAATAATATCAGAATATAATCTCAATCATTCCGGTTCCTTCAATTCACAGCATGATTTTAATAAAATCATAGAAATTCTTAAACAAAATAAAATAAGTTTTCTTAATGACATGTTACTTAGGTCACAGTCTAGAGCCTTTTATGGAACTGAAAATAAAGGGCATTTTGGTCTTTCACTTGATTATTACGTCCATTTTACGTCACCAATTAGAAGGTACTCAGATCTTGTTGTGCACCGGGACCTTATTGACTGCTATTTTTTGAAAAAAAAAAATTCACAAATTGAATTTACTGATCATCTCAACACCCAAGAAAAAAAAGCAGATTCCATGGAAAGAATGATATTCGATGTGGCATCAAGCTATCATTTAAAAAAATTTAAGAATTATGAGTTTAAAGGATTTATTGATTCAGTAGAAAATTTTGGAGTTTTTATTAAAGCAATTAACTTTCCATTTTCAGGATTGGCTAGATATAAAAAATCCTTTAGCAGTAAATATGAAGAAAAAAATGAACAAAAATATAAACTTGGACAAATAGTTAAATTTAAAATAAAAAAAATAAATAATCGAAATGGTAAGATTCTACTATTTAAGGTAAAAAAACTGGAGAATGATGCAAAAAGATAAATTAAAATTTTTAAAAAGGGGTTTTGCAAAAAAATGTCCTAATTGTGGTTTGTTCCCTATTTTTTTAAGGTATGTAAAGACACATAAAAGGTGTTCTAAATGTGGAATAAGTTTTTCTGAGTATAAATCCGATGATGGTCCTGCTTACTGTACAATTTTTATAATAGGACATATTTTAATTCCGCTTATATTATTAACTGAAAAAAACTTCAGTCCACCAACAATGGTTCAAATGGTAATATGGCCAATTATTACGATAATCCTTACCCTTTGGCTTCTTCCAAAAGTAAAAGGTGCATTTTTAGCATTTCAGATTTTTGTAAAAGATAAGTAAAGATAATCTTGACAGAATTAGATAAAGTTATATAAAAACTTCATGGCTAAATCAAACACAATACAAGTCAAAATGGTGAGCACCGCTGATACAGGATATTTTTATGTAAAATTTAAAAATCCTAAATTAAAGACTGAAAAGTTAGAGCTTAAAAAATACGATCCTAAAGTAAGAAAACACGTAATTTTCAAAGAACAAAAAATTAAATAGCTAATTTTTTTTTTTTTTTAACTCAAGCCCTAAGTCACGAAGTTGAGATTCATTTACCTTGTTAGGAGAAGCCATCATTAAATCCTCAGCTTGCTGATTCATTGGAAAAGCAACAATCTCTCTAAGATTTTCTTCACCGGATATCAGCATAACAATTCTATCGATACCTGGAGCAGACCCTCCATGTGGTGGGGCACCAAATTTAAAAGCATTAAATAAAGATCCAAATCTTGCGTTCAATTCCTTCTCAGAATAACCAGCTATTTCAAAAGCTTTAACCATTATGTCTCTTTTGTGATTTCTAATAGCACCTGATGAAAGTTCAATACCATTACAGACTATATCAAATTGCCAAGCCAATATTTCAAGAGGATCTTTCTTCATCAGAGATTGCATTCCTCCTTGAGGCATGGAAAAAGGATTATGACTGAAGTCTATTTTTTGTGTAATAGGATCAAGCTGGTACATCGGATAATCTACAATCCAACAAAATTTAAATATATTCTTTTCTAGAATCTGCAACTCATCACAAATCTTTGTTCTAACTTGAGCTGAAAATTTAGTTGCACTAGCTTTCTCATCACATACAAAAAAAACAACTTCACCATTCTTGAGGTCAATTTCTTTTTTTAGAAATTCAAGGTTTTCTTTATTCATATTGTTTGATATTGGTCCTTTGTAATCATTATCTTCTAAAATTACGTATCCCAATCCTTTCTGACCCTCATCTCTTGCCCACCCATTTAGTTTATCAAACCATGCTCTTGGTTTTGAGCTAGAATTAGGTGCTTTAATAGCCTTTACAATAAAGCCTTTTTCTATGTTAGATTCAAAAATTTTAAAACCAGAGTTCTTAAAACATTTGGTAACATCAGATATTATTAATGGGTTTCTTAAATCTGGTTTATCAGTACCAAACTTTTCCATTGAATCAAAATATTTAATTCTTTTAAAAGGTGGATTTGAAACTTCAAAATTTGAGTACTCTTTAAAAACTTCAAACAATACTGGTTCAATTTCATCAAATATATCTTCTTGTTCCGCAAAAGACATTTCAAAGTCTAGTTGATAAAATTCTCCAGGAGATCTGTCAGCCCTCGCATCTTCATCTCTAAAACAAGGCGCAATTTGAAAGTATTTATCAAAAGTTGAAACCATCAACAGTTGTTTAAAAATTTGTGGTGCTTGAGGTAAAGCGTAAAATTTTCCATTATGAAGTCTACTAGGAACCAAAAAATCTCTCGCACCCTCAGGTGAAGAAGATGTTAAGATGGGTGTTTGAATTTCTAGAAAACCTCTGCTTATCATCTTTGATCTTAGACTATTAATTATTTTTGATCGTAAAATAATATTTTTTTTATTTTTTTCTCTTCTCAAATCTATAAATCTATATTTTAATCTGAGTTCTTCTGGCGAATCGTCTTCGACTGCCACTTGAAAAGGGATTTGTTCTGACTCATTTAAAATTTCAATTTTATCGGATAAAATTTCAATCTCACCTGTCGGAAGGTTTTTATTGATAGTATCTAATGATCTTTTAACTACTTTTCCTGTAATCTTTACAACACTTTCAAGTTTTAGTGTTTCTAATATTGAAAACATTTCATTATCCGAGTTAACTACACATTGCGTCATGCCAAAATGGTCTCTTAAATCTATGAAAAGAACACCGCCATGATCTCTTTTTTTATTAATCCACCCTGAAACAAAAACTTTTTTATCTATGTCTTTAACAGATAATTCGCCGCAGTTATGTGATCTAAAATAACTCATACTATTGAAGCAATATATTATAAATGATAATTTTTATTAGTGTTAATCCATACTAATGATCAATTAAAAAATTTCTATCTAAAATGTCAAAAACATGAAGTTGTAGCAGTTGACACAGAATTTTATAGAGTTAACACGTATTATCCTAAATTTTGTCTCTTGCAAATGGCTAATAAAGAAGAAACAATTCTTATAGATCCATTAAATAAAAAGTTAGACTTAACAGTGATAGAAAAAATTTTATATTCCAGCAAAATTCTTAAGATTTTTCATGCTGCTCAACAAGATTTAGAGATATTTTTTAATCTTTATAAAAAATTGCCTAAAAATATTATTGACACCCAAATCTGTATAAGTTTACTTGGAATATCAGATTCACTTGGATATGCAGATTCAATAAACTACTTCTTAAAAAAGCAAATTGATAAAACTTACCAATTCATTGACTGGAGAAAAAGACCACTTTCCAAAAAGAAAATAAATTATGCCAGCAACGATGTAAAATATCTAATACCTTTGTACCTAATAATTTCAGAAAAATTAAAAGAAAAGAAAATTTTTAAGGATGTTAATAAATATCATATTAAGTTACTTAATAGAAAAGCCTACTTAAAAAAACCAAGTTTAGCATGGCAAAAAATTAAAATTAATTGTAAGGAAACTCACAAATTAAATCTTCTTAAAGAGATTTGTAAAAAAAGGGAATCAACAGCTAAAATTAAAAATATTCCTGTTAGACGTTTGATGAAAGATAAAGAAATTAAATACATATCAAACAAAAAAACTAGTTATTCTGATATACTGAGGATTTTAAAATCTATTAGAAACAAGAGATTCAGAGAAGAATTAAAAAAAATAGTTTTAGAATATAATGATTAGATCTCTAAAATCTTTTTTAAAAAACTAAAAGAAATATTTGAGTGGCTTTCTAAAGACCTACTATCTATTTTTTTTGCAATTTTAATAGCATATTTATAAGACCTTTCAATTCTATTAGTTAGGTAATCTATTTTTTTTTTTTCAATGTTAATTTCTCTTTCCTGTAAATATTTCTTAATTATCTTTGCTAAAAGAATATTGTCAGGTTCATGTACTTGAACGACAAGTGAATCTAAAACTCTTGATAATAAATCATTAATTTTTGTTGGAAGTTGTCTCGGTGGAACATTTGAGGTCATCAAAAAAAATGACTTTTTTTGTTCTTTTATAATATTAATGAAATTTAATAATTTCTCATCGGTTTTTTTTTTTAAAAATAAATCAACATTATCTAATATCCAATTATTATGAGTATTAAATTCGTTTTTATATGAATTATTAAAAAATTGTTCTATCTTTTTTTTATTAAGAAATATGGCCTTAGATCTTTTTTGCCAGATTTTACATATTGTTGTTTTACCACATTTAGCTGGACCATATAAAAAAAAAAACTGGTTATTCCAATTAGGCCACTTTTGAATTAAGTTAATCGCAAGTGAGTTTTTTGAAGTTATATAAAAGTCTTTTTTATTTTCAAACTTAAAATTTAAAACATCCTGTCTCATTAATAACTTTCAACTTTATAAAGATTATTATCATTTTCAGCTTTAATTAATCTTAAATTTTTACTTTCTAATCTTAAATTTATATTCATGACACTGTAGTTTGTAAAAATTTCATAGATTGTTTCTTTTCCCCTTAACTCTTTAATTTTTGCATTTTTAGTACCTATTATTTCAAAAAGTGCCTCTTCAATAAAAAAGCTTTTTTTAATATCTTCAGAATCAATGCTTAATAAAATTAAACTTTCACTGTTACTAGCCAGTTTTTCTGAGTCAATTCTACTTTTCCACCAGTTTTGTAGTTCATTAATTACAAATTTTGCAACTAAATCAGTTTCTGACAAATTTTTTCCACTAATTAATAAATCATTTTCACCAATTTCAATTTGCTTAAAAGTGTTGTTAGAAAAAAGCTTTGCATCTAGCTTTATGACAAAATTATTTTTATTGATATCAAACTTTTGTTCGAAAAAAACAATTATAGCTTTTTTCTTATTATAAAGGTCTAAAAAATTAGTTATCTTGGTTAAATTCATATTTATGATTTGTTCTGCTGAAATTTTTAATCTATTGATGTTACTTTTTTTTGGAAAATAAAGCTTGAGTAAACTTTGTTGATCATATTCCTCTAACAAAAAATCGTACCACAAATTTTCTTTGTCCCACAGATAAAGCGTATTAAATTTTTTAAAGACAGGAAAAATTAAGTAACTTTCTGAGACAAAAATATTTAGATCAATATTATTGTCGCTAAAAAACTTTTTAACTCTCTTTGGATTAAAATTAATAGATATTTCAGCGTTATAATTTATTTCAGTAATTTTTTCAGACTCTATTTTATAGTCACTGACAAGTTCTGTTGGATTGAATTCTGAAATTTGGCTGAATCTTATAAAATCCTCTGGTGTAAGAATATTTTTGGCAAGTATATTAAATCCATTTTTAAAGGAAATTTTTTTTGCATTTTCCCTGAGCTCTAAGACATTACCAGTATTTTCTAAATAAACCTCATTATTTTTGATATTATAGATTTCCTCGTTGGCAAAACAACTTACTGTATTAATAAAAAAAAAGAATATGATAAGACTTAATATTTTTAACATTTTCAAGTATAAGTTATAAACTTATAACATTTATTTTTTGAAAACTAAACATTGAAGGAGTTTAAAATTTCTACTTACAAATCATCTGGTGTTGACACAAAAAAATCTTCTAAATTGGTAAAAAAACTAGAAACAATTACAAAAAAAAGCTTTAGAAAAGAAGTGATTTCAAACCCTGGAGGGTTTTGCTCAATTTTTGATTTAAAAAAACTCAAATATAAAGACCCTATACTATTAAGTAGTACTGATGGAGTAGGAACAAAACTCAAATTGGCTTTAGAACAAAAAAATCTAAAATATTTAGGTTTTGACTTAGTAGCAATGTCGGTCAATGACATACTAGCTAGTGGAGGTGAGCCACTTTTTTTTCTTGATTACATATCATCATCAAAAATTAAGGATAATATTTTTTTTGATTTAATTAAAAGTATAAACAAAGCTTGCAATGAGGCAGGATGTTCATTAGTCGGTGGAGAAACAGCAGAAATGCCTGGAATGTATAAAAATGAAGAATTTGATATAGCTGGTTTTGCTGTAGGAGCTGTTGAAAGAGAAAACAAAATTGGAAAAGAGAAAGTAAAAAAAAATTCTCTTATTCTAGGTTTAGAATCAACTGGTTTTCATTCAAACGGTTTTTCGCTCATAAGAAAAATTATAAGTGAAAAAAAAATATCGATTAACCGTAAAACTCCATTTAAATCCAATTTTAAATTATTAGGTGAGGATTTGATACAACCAACAAGAATTTATGTAAAATCAGTTCTACCACTTATAAAAAAAAAAAAAATATTTGCAATTTCTCATATTACTGGTGGAGGTATTTATGAAAACCTAGAAAGGATCATTCCAAAAGGAATGCATGCTTCAATTGACATCAAAAACTTTTTAATACCAGAAAGATTCATTTGGCTAAAAAAATTGGCAAATATTAATATAAAAGAAATGCTTAAAACCTTTAATTGCGGCATTGGATTAATTATTATTATTAGTCATAAAAACAAATCTGATGTACTTAGTTTTTTTAGAAAAAAAAAAATTAATACTCATGTGTTGGGAGAAGTAATAACAAAAAGAAGTTTTGAGGACAAAGTCTCCATTAAGAGTTTTGGTGAATGGGATTTAACTTAGCAATATTAATTTCTGGCAGAGGGTCTAACATGCTTAATATTGTTAATGCATGTAACAATAAAACTTTGTCATCAAAAGTTAAAATAATAATATCTAACAACAAAAGTTCTAGTGGTTTAGCCAGAGTAAAAAAAAAAGGAATTAAGACAAAAATCATAGAGGAAAATCAAATTAATAAATTTGAAAATAAACTATCAAAAATTTTAAAAGAAGAAAAAGTAAATTTTATTTGTTTGGCAGGTTTTATGAAGATTTTTACTAAAGATTTTCTGCGTAATTGGGAGAAAAAAGTTATTAATATTCATCCCTCAATTCTTCCAGCTTTTAGAGGACTCAATGCTGTAAAAAAAGCGATAGAAAAAAAAGTTAAATATACGGGATGTACCATTCATTACGTAGATAAGGGTATTGATACAGGAGAAATAATAGATCAGAGAATAGTAAAAATTTTAAAAACAGATAATGAAAAAAAATTAGCGAAAAAAATATTGAAAGAAGAGCATATTTTATATATAAAAGTGATAGAAACTCTAGAAAAGGAATATAATAATGACAAAGATAGATAGTAAGTTTCAAGAAAGCTTTTATTCCAGATTTATTAAATTCACTATAATATCCTGTGTAGTTGTTACAATACTTCTTTTTTTATTATGGTTTTTTTTAATACTCTAACTACCTAACTCTTCAAAAATTTCTCTGTTTGAAAAAAAATAGTTAATCTCTATTTCTGAATTTTCTTTGCTATCTGAACCATGAACAGAATTTTCTTCTACTGATAAACCATATATTTTTCTTATGGTACCATCATCCGCATTTGATGGGTTAGTTGCCCCCATCAATTTTCTATAATTATTTATAACATTTCTTCCCATTAGAACTTGTACAACAATAGGACCTGATGTCATATATTCACATAGATCGTTAAAAAAAGCTCTTTCTTTATGCACAAAATAAAAACCTTTTGCGTCATTTAAGGAAAGATGTAACATTTTTTGTGCAACAATTCTCATTTTTTTTTTCTCTATTAAAGAGTTAATTTCTCCAGCAATACCCCTTTTAACAGCATCTGGTTTAATTATTGATAAAGTTAGCTCCATAAAAAAGTCTCCTCAAATAGTTTAGATTGTCTTCCATTTAAATCTATCGAACTCATAAAAGCATTTAATAGTTTTAATTTTATTTTTTAGTTTAGCTGATATTGTAGAAAAAATTTCTTTATTTACTTCATCATAAGAGAAAAAGAAAAATTTTTTTAGGTAGGATATTTTTTTTATCTTAACTTTCGGTGAAATAAGAATAACATCGAAATTAAGTAATTTTTTCATCTGAAGGTAATCACCATAAAATAAAACTAATTTATCCTTGGAGTATAATTTTTCATTAAAAGTTTTATGCGGCAAAAATTCATTTTTTTCATTTGTCCAAAGATATTTATCTAAAAGTTCCATTTCTAATTCATTTGACAAATTTACTATAACTTTTTTATCCCTTAGTTTTTTAGCTAAAGAGTTAACAATTTGACTAAATTCTGACTTAACATAGTAAAGATTAATTTCGTGACTATTATTCATAGTTTTTTCTAACAAATTCGTCGAGTAATCTTACACCAAAACCAGTGCCCCCAGGTCTTGCAAATTTCGTCCCCTTTTTTGACCAAGTAACTCCAGCAATATCTAAATGCGCCCAGCTAGTTTTTCCTACAAATCTTTTTAAGAACTGGGCAGCCGTAATACTTCCTGCTCCTCTAGTTCCTGTAATATTTTTCATATCAGCTACTGGGCAATTCAATAATTTATCAAACTCGTCATCCATTGGCATTTGCCATACTAACTCTTTAGTGGTTTTTGAAGCATCAAGAATTTCTTTAACAAGGAGATCATCATTAGAAAATAAACCAGCATATCTTTCGCCAAGAGCTACGATTATAGCACCTGTCAAGGTTGCTAAATCAATCATAATTTTTGGTCTAAATTTTTTGTTTATATACCACAGAACATCTGCTAAAACTAAGCGCCCTTCAGCGTCCGTATTCAAAACTTCAATTGTTTGGCCTGATAATGATTCAACAATATCTCCCGGTCTTTGAGCATTTCCATCAGGCATATTTTCAACTAAGCCGACTGCACCAATAACATTAGCTTTTGCCTTTCTCATTGCTAATGTATACATCAAACCTGCAACTACTCCTGCTCCACCCATGTCCCATTTCATATCCTCCATACCTGAGGAAGGTTTAATCGAAATACCACCTGTGTCAAAAGTAACACCCTTTCCGATAAAAGCTATAGGTGCAGATTTTTTTCCCTTAAGACCGTTCCATTTCATTATCATTACTCTTGCTGGCCGAACTGAGCCCTGAGCAACACCCAACAAAGCGTTCATTCCAAGCGTCTTAAGTTTTTTTTCGTCAAAAATTTGTATTTCAACCCCTACTTTTTTTAAATCTTTGCAATATTCAACAAACTTTTGCGGATACAATACGTTTGCAGGCTCTGAAACTAGGTCTCTAGTAAGAAAAATTCCATCAAGACATTTAATTTTATTTTTAATTCTTTTTTCTAACTCTAAACTATGTTTTCCATCATAACCAAAGATACAAACCTCATCAATTTTGAAGTCTTTTTTTGAAACATTTTTATATTTTTCAAATCTATAATCTTTCAATTTAAAACCAATAAGCAGGTTCTCAAGAATCTCATCTCTTTTCTTTTTATCATCAAAGTTTTTATTAAATAAAATCGCTACTTTTTTTGCTTTTTTAGTTTCAAGATATGAAAGTAACCTGCTAAAAAAAGAGTGCTGAATAGATGTATCATTTGAGTATTCAAATCTTACGTAGGTAAACTTAGAAACGAATTCAGATATTTTTTGTTGCTTTTGAGTATTTTTATATAAGAAAGTTTCAATGATTTCTTTTTCTTTGTTTTTTTTTTCTAAATAGCTGTTTAAAATGTCCTCAGAACCTTTATCTAGATGATTATAAGAATTTACTTTTTTGTTATCTGGTGAGATAATAACAAGGTGATAATCTTGTTGAGAAATATTTTCAAAATTAATTTTCATTTGTCTATATATTATAAGGATTAATTATTATAAATAGTGTATATTGTATTTTAAAAAAAATTCAATGAATTTAGTCGATAGATACATTTTAAAACAACTCTTTAATAATTCATTACTTATATTAATATTTATTATTTCCGTATTTTGTCTAGCAAAAAGTGTTCAATTAATCGAATTAATGATTAGTAGAAACCTCCCTTTTCTAATTTTTTTTAAGCTTATTATGAATTCCATTCCTCAAATAATTCCAATTCTATTTCCGATAATAATTTCTTTATCAATTTTCTTTGTTTACTCAAGAATGAATAATGATAAAGAATTAATAATACTTCAATCATCATGTTTTTCAAACACTGATTTAATAAAACCTGCACTTATTTATAGTTCTATAATAGCAGTCATTTGTTCATTTTTTTCAATTTACCAAACTCCGCAATCAAATAAAAACTTCAAGTTACTTTTATATACAATAAAAAATGATTACTCTTCAAGTCTACTTCAAGAAGGGGTTTTCAATGCTATAGGTAAGGATTTTACGATTTTTATTAAAGAAAGTGATAAGGATGGTTTAAAAAATATATTCATTCACGATACAAGAGATAATGAAAAGCCTTCAACACTCATTGCAAAAAAGGGTAAGATAATAAATACTAGTAATGCTACAAAGATTTTTTTAGAGGAAGGCTCTCAACAATTTCAGTCAAAAGAGAAAAAACTTTCAATCCTTTATTTTGATGAATATTTACTAAGTATTAATCAAAATAAAACTGATAATTTCTTTAATAGGTGGAAGTCACCTTCAGAAAGGTCAATGTTTGAGCTAAGAAACCCAAATCCTAATTCCCTAGACGATGAATATAATCTTCAAGCATTTAAAGCAGAAATAACTGCAAGATATGCAATTCCTATGAATGTTGTGGCATTTAGCATGTTGGTAGTAAGTTTTTTACTTGGTTTTAAATTCGATAGAGTTGATAACTTGTCAAAAATTTTAAAGGTTTTCGGATTAATTATTTTTTTACAAGTGATCTCCATTACTTCTTCAAATTTGTCAATCAAATTTGATGGAATGCACTTTATAAATTTTTTACCTTCAATTTTCTGTCTACTTTGCTCATGTCTAATTATTTTCAAATCTAAGAGATTAATTAATGGTCGTTAATAAACTAGTTCTTAGATATCTTTTAAAAGAAAACCTTTTTTCATTTTTATTAGTTTTTTCATTCTCATGCCTTCTTTTTATATCAATTGATCTAATTGAATTGATAAGGAGAAGTTCAACAAAAGAAATTGAATTAAGTATTTTAGTAAAAATGGCATTTCTTCATATTCCAAGCTTATTCCCAATAATTTTACCTACAGTGTTTCTTTTAAGTTCAATGCATACATACATGAAATTAAATAAAAACAATGAATTAGTAGTTTTTAGGGCTTCAGGTTTTTCAATATGGTTCTTAATTTTTCCTGCAGTTTTTAATGCAATATTTATAAGTGTTCTTTATGTTTTTATTTTCAATCCAATTTTTGCCTATATGAATATAAAATTTAAAAACTATGAAAGTAACTTTTTCAAAGGAAGTTATGGATTATTTTCTATATCAGAAACAGGGTTATGGTTAAGAGAGAAAACTGATAACTTTGAGTTCGTTATTAATGCGCAACATTATTCCTTTGAAAATAATACATTAAAGAATGTAAAAATTTTTAAATTTAATCAAGAAAATCAATTTTTAGAAAGAATAGATGTTCAAGATGTCAAAATGCTTAATAAAAAATTTTGGGAACTGAAAAAAGGAACTAAACTTGAAATAAACAAACCCCCAAAGTTATTTGATGTTGAAAATATTGCAATAGATCTCGACGCTGAAAAAATTGAAAAAAACTTTAGACCGCCAGAAACAGTTGGTTTTTGGAGATTAAATGATTACATAGGTAACCTGGAGTCATCTGGTTTTGCAATAAAAAAACACATAATTTATAAAAATTATCTTTTTTCATTTCCACTTATTCTTACCTCTATGGTTTTACTGGGCTGCGCATTATCAATAAAAAGAGAGAGAATCAAAAAAAATGTTATTAAAATTCTTTATGGTTTAATTATAGGATTAATCTTTCATTTTTCCTCTGATTTAATTAAAACTTTTGGGCAAAGTTCCGACCTTAATATTTTTTTAAGTGTGTGGGCAGCACCTCTAATTTTTAACTTTTTATTACTTAGTTCATTGATACATCTCGAAGATGGATAAAATATTTTTTATTCTTTTTTTAATCATAAGCTTTCATAGTCAATCAAATGAAAAGATTGAAATCAACGCTGATCAATTTACGTACGATAAAGAAAACACAAGAATCTACGCTACAGGAAATGTTGAAATAATAGACAAAGAATTTAAGCTATATGCTAAAAAGGTATTTGTAAATAATGAGTCAAAAGTTTTATCCGCTAGAGAAAATATAAAAATTTTTAATTCTGACGGAAGTATTTTAAAAGCTGATAAAATAGTAGCTGATAATACCCTTGAGAATGCTTTAATTGAAAATAATTATCTTTATATTCCTAGAAAGGATAATGAAGGAAAAACAGTTTACTTAAGATTAGCGGCAAAGAAAGTTGAAAGAAGAAATAAAGACTGGGAAAGATTACAATACGGTACCTTCACTGCATGTGAATTATGTTACAATGAAAAAACAAAAAAATATGATCCACCTTTAATTCAACTTAAAGCAAAAAAAATAATTCATGACAAAAAAAAGCTTGATGTGAAATATTACGACGCATATCTTGATGTCAATGGGAAAAGCGTGTTCTATCTTCCTTATTTTTCTCATCCTTCTCCTTTAGTAAAAAGAAAAAAAGGATTCTTAACACCAAGTATTTTTCAAACTCATTATTTTGGCCTTGGAGCTGACATACCGTATTATTACCCTCTAAGTAATTTTAGTGATGTGACTGTAACGCCAAAATTTTCACAAAAAAAAAATCCAGCTGTTCTGATACAACACAGAAAAAATTTTAGAAATGGTGAAATGAAAAACGAATTTAGTGGAACTATTGAAAGTCAAACGAATAACCAAATAAAAGAGGATAGAAAAAGAGGTCATATTAATTCTGAAGGTATTTTTTTTCTAAATCCTAAAAATTATGCTAGCTATAAATTACAAAGAACTACAGACAAAAATTACAAAAATACTTATAAATATAAATATGACCACATTCTTGAATCAAATATTAAATTAGAATCTCTTAGAGGTTTTAATTATTACAGCTTACAATCTTATCTTTTTCAAGATAATAGAAGAGAATTTGATAGAAAACAAACACCAAGAATTCTTCCAAGACTTTTATTAAACTGGAGTTCCTCACCTCTAAATAATACGATAAACTATAACACTGATATCGAGTTCATAAATTTTTACAGAACCGAAGGAACAGAAACCAAAAAATTTTTTGTAAATCAAAATTTCACTTTTCCTACAATACTCAATGATGGGACGTTACTTAAGTTAGGTGCGCATTTAAATGCAGGTCTATACAATGTAAAAAAGTACGAAAACCCAGTAAACGGGAGATTCGAAAACAATAAATACAAAAATAACTTTTTCCCTCAATTTTCTGTAGAAATTTCAAAACCATACTTCAAAAACAGTCAAAACATAATCAGTACTTTTACACCAAAAATTTTGTTTGTTAAAAGTACCAAAAATGCATTTAACAGAAAAATACCTGATGAAACTAATATAAATAATTTTGATCTAGATTTTATTGATTTATTTAATGTCAATAGAATGCATGGTAATGATAGATTAGAGCAGTCTTCTAGAATAGACTATGGCATATCTTATACCAGCACAATAAAAGATTCTTTCAATGATCTCACAACAATCCAAATCGGACAAAGTCATCAATTTGATAGAAATAAATATTTAAATAAAAACACAGGTATAAATGAAAAGTTTTCAGATATCGTTGGAAATTTTACCCTTAAACCCGCCAAGGCTATAAACATAAATTCATATTTTGTTATCGATAAAGATAATTTCTCAATTAAAACTGCGTATTCAAATTTACTGTTAAAACAGAAGAACTACTACTTATCTCTCAGTAATAGTAGGTATTCAGCAGTGATTAAAGAAGATGGTGAAAACTTGATTGATGGTAAAAATCAATTTTCAATAAAATATGGTCAAAAATTTTATGATTTTTGGAACTTTACACTATATTCAACATTTGATAAGAAAGGCAAATTAAAATTATATAATTATGGAACAAAAATAAAATATGAAGATGAATGTTTCGGAATGTCATTCTCGTGGACTAGGCAATATACCCATAACCCAGAAGATCCTACATCAAATAATTTTATTTTTTTATTTAGTCTTAAAGAAATTATGGAAAGTGATCTTTAATATTATTATTATTTTTTTTCTCAATGTTATTTTTTTTGAGAAAAATCTATTTTCTCAAGAAAAATTTGAAGGAATGATAGTTAGTATTGATAAAGAAATCATTACAACATACGACCTTTCACAGAGAATAAAACTAGCACTGAAATCATTAAATCTTGAGGATAGTATCAGTAATCGTGACTCAGTAAGAGAAAGAATGCTTGAACTTCTCATACTAGAAAAAATTAAAACAATTGAAGCAAATAAAAATGATATAAGTCATACAGAGGAAGAACTCATAAATTTCACGTCTAATATTTATAATTTTTCAAAGGACGACTTTGAGGGTTTCAAATCCTTTTTAGAAAATGAGGGATTTGACATTGATATTTTGCTAGATCAAATGTCATCAGAATTGCTATGGAAAAAGTTTTTACAAAAAACAATTGCGTCAAAAATCATTATTAGTGAACAAGAAATACAAGATTCTTTCGATGAACGCACGAAAAATAAAGGGAAATATGAGTTTGACTATAACGAAGTTCTGTTTATGAATGATTCACCTGAAGATTGGCAAAAATCAAAAAAAAAATTAGAGGAGTTTTTAAAACTTTTAGATAAAGGAATAACATTTGAGAACCTCTCTAAGAAATTTAATGATGTATACACTATGGAAAGTCAGAGTAGTAGATGGGTTCTTGAGGACAGTATTGATAAAAAAACAAGAGAATCACTTCAAAAGATGAAGGATGGTGAGGTTTTAAGCTTTAGAGATACAGACGGTTACAAGATAATAAAACTTAATAAAAAAAGATTTTATGGAAATAGTAAATTTAAATATTCATTTTTGAAGTTATCCGCCATAAATAAAGAGTCACTTAAAAAGATCAAGATCAATCAAATAAGTTGTAATATGGACGCTAAAACTTTAAAAAACAACGTAGAATTAATGAAGTTTGAGAACCTTATGCTTGAGGAGATGAGCAAAATTTTTAGAGAAAACCTAGAAATATTAAAAGAAGGGGAAGTGACAATTATTTTAAAAAAAGACCCAGAATTTATGAGACTAAAGTTATGCAAAAAGGAAGTTGATAACAAGAGTGTTGTTTCAAAAATTGATATAGAAAAAATAATCTATACTCAAAAATTCAATCAGATGGCAAATACTTTAATATCTAACCTTAGAAAAAACACTAATATAAAGTTTTTCAATAAGTAGAAGACAATGAAAAAAAAACCAATCGTAATTTCTATGGGAGAGCCATCAGGAATTAATTCTGAAATTTTAATTAAAACATGGATCAGGAGAAAGAAAGAAAAATTACCACCTTTTTTTGTTGTTGACGATAAAGCAAAAATTGAATTAATTATTAATTTTTTTAAATTAAAAGCTAAAATAAAGTTAATCAAGAACCCCAATCAAACCTTCGAAATTTTTCATAATTACTTACCTGTTTACGATTTAGGAACAAAAATTAAATTTAAATTAGGACAACCTGATAAAAAGAATAGTAAGTTCATAATTGACTCAATAAAAAAATCTTTCAATTTTGTAAAAAATCAAGAAGCATCAGCATTGGTAACACTTCCTGTCTGTAAAAAAACAATGAAACAATATGGGTTCAATTATAATGGTCAAACAGAATATATGGGATTTTTGTCAAGAAAATTTATTAACCAATCTGCAAATGAAATAATGATTTTAACAACTACAAAACCCGTCGACTCAGGGAAAAACTTAGTTGTAGGTCTAGCAACCACTCATATTCCGTTAAAGAAAACTTTTAATAAATTAAAAAAAGAAAAACTAAAAGAAAAAATAATAATCTTCAATAATTCATTAAAAACTATATGGAAAAAAAAAAAACCATTAATTGGTATTTTGGCATTAAACCCTCACGCAGGAGAAGGCGGGTTTATAGGTGAAGAAGAAAAAAAAATTATCTTACCTGTTATTGAAGACTTAAAAGCTAAAAATTTAAATTTGATTGGTCCCTTGAGTGGTGATACTTGTTTTTTTAAAAGTAATAGAAAAAATTATGATGGAATGTTTTGTATGTTTCACGATCAGGGGTTATCTCCTGTTAAAACACTAGATTTTTTTAATTCCGTAAATGTAACTGGTGGACTTCCAATTTTAAGGGTATCTCCTGATCATGGACCTGCCTTTGATATAGCAACAAAAAATTTAGCAAAAACTGATAGTTTAATTGCTTGTTTAAAATTTATAGAAAAATATTCATGAATGTTGAATTCAAATACAAAAAAAGTTTAGGACAAAACTTTTTAATAAATAAAAAAATACTAAAAAAGATTTGTTCTTTAAAAGATTTTAAGAATGAGGAAGTTGTAGAGATTGGTCCGGGAAGAGGCAATTTAACAGAATTTTTAATTAAAAGAAAGCCATCTAAACTTATATTAATAGAAAAAGATCAAGCATTAAAAAACTTACTTTCAAAGATGATAAAAAACAAGGATATGGAAATAAAATTGATCATTGACGATGCTTTAAAGATATCAATAAATAAATTATCAAAAAAAAAAATTATCCTTTTTGGAAACCTCCCTTACAATATAGCAACTACTCTAATTTTAAACTGGTTGAAATATATCCATTCCTTTAAATCTATTATAGTTATGGTTCAAAAGGAAGTAGCATCAAGACTTTCAGCTGAAGAAAAAACAAAGCATTATGGCAGAACCTCAGTTTTAATTCAGGTAGTAGCTGATGTAAAAATCAAATTTGACGTTGCACCAGAAAACTTTTTTCCGAAACCAAAGGTTTATTCATCTGTTATTGAGATAATTCCAAAACAACATATTAAATTTGATTATAATAAACTTGATAAATTTCTAAAGCTTTCGTTTATGCATAAGAGAAAAACTCTAAAAAATAATCTTTCAAAAATTAGCTCTAACATTGAAGAAAGGATATTTAAATGTGGAATAAATCCAGCTCTTAGACCCGAAGAGATCAGCCCAAATCAATTTATTAAACTGTCAGAGGAGTTATTTTAAAAGCTTTTCAATAAAATTAAAAATAAATTTTTGTCTGTCTCTTTTTTTTCTTTCTGCTTTTAAAATTGTAACTATTTCATCTGTACATTTTGTTAAATCATCATTAATTAAAACGTAATCATATTCTATCCAATGGCTTATTTCTGACTTTGCTTTACTCATTCTCTTATTTACAATCTCTGAAGAATCTTCATTTCTTTTTTTTAACCTTTCTTTAAGGATCGATTTACTTGGTGGTAAGATAAAAATAGACACAATATCAGTTTTAGAAAAGTTAGTTAATTTCTGAGCACCTTGCCAATCAATATCAAAAAGTACATCAACTCCTTTTATTAAGTTTTCTTCAACAAAATTTTTCGGAGTTCCATACAAGTGATCAAAAACCTTAGCGTTCTCAATAAAAAAATCTTTTTCTTGAAATTCCTTAAATTTTTTTTCAGAAATAAAAAAGTAATCCCTCCCATCGACTTCACTTTTTCTTTTTGGTCTAGTGGTATAAGAAATTGACATTTTTAGCTCTTTTATTTTTTTTAAAATCTCCTTACAAATTGTAGTTTTTCCAGCTCCTGATGGCGATGACAAAACAAGCATTAAGCCTTTTCTATTTTTTTTCATCTTTTGATGCCTTTATGTTTTCCAAATGCTGCTTATAATTTGAGGAAAAATAATGCTCTCCCTCTTTGTTTTTTGCTACAAAATATAGTAAGTCACTTTTTTTTGGAAGTGTAGTAGAAAGAAGTGATTCTTTACCAGGAAAACCAATAATTGAAGGCGGTAATCCTTTATTAACATATGTATTATGAACTGATTTGAACTTTAGATCTTTCCTTGTTAAATTTCTCTTTAATTTATGTTTCCCTTGAGTAATTGAATAAATAACTGTTGGGTCTGATTGAAGTCTCATTTTTTTATTTAAACGATTATAAAAAACTCCGGAAATAAGAGGTCTTTCATCTTTAATTGAAGTTTCTTTTTCTACTATTGACGCTAATACAAACATTTCATTGATACTTTTAAGTGGAATTGTAATGTCTCTTTCTAACCAAATTTTACTAGAAAAGTCACTTGATACTTTAACTATATTACTCAAAATTTTCTCCGCAGAATCAGTTATTTGGTAATTATATGTATCAGCTACTATCAAGTCAGATACATCATCGTATTCTAAAGATGATTTAGGATCAATTTCTTTTAGGATATTTAATAAGTCGTATTTATAGGACCCCTCAATAATCGTAAGTTTACGAAAAACTACATCACCGTTTGCCAACTTTTCGGTTACATCATAAATCGAATTACTTTTTTCAAAAATAAACTCTCCAAACTTTAACTTTTTTTCTAGAAAATTTAATTTTACCCAAATTTTAAAAATATCTTGATTTTTGATTACTTTTTTAGAATAAAGTTCTTTTGAAATTTCTTCTAAATTCATTCCGGGTTTTATGATTGTGTTAGTTATTTGAGAACTATCATGTTTCTCAAAAATAAGTAATGAAAAAAAATTTAAGAGAAGGATGGAAAAAAAAAAAACTGTAGCTTTAGACACAATTATTTTTTCTTAAATATCAATGAAACATTAGTACCACCAAACCCAAATGAATTAGAAAGTGAAAAGTTATTTTCATTAGTAATACTTTCTTTGGGTACTAGGTTTATCCCTTCACAATCTGAAGATGGGTTAGTAAGATTTAATGTTGGTGGAATAACTCCGTTGGTAAGCGACAAAATTGAAAAAATTGATTCAATTGCCCCTGAAGCTCCTAGTAAATGACCCGTTGATGATTTAGTAGATGACATGTACAAGTTTTTTTTATTATTTTCAAAAATCTTTTTTACTGCATTAAATTCTATCTCGTCACCTAACGGAGTTGAGGTACCATGTGCATTTATGTAATCAATTTGGTCAGAAGAAATTTTTGCGTTATTTAAAGCCATTTTCATAGCTCTCAAACCTCCGCCACCGTCACTTGCTGGGGCTGTAGGGTGAAAAGCATCACCAGTTAAACCATAACCAACTACTTCTGCGTATATCTTAGCTGACCTTTTTTTCGCATGCTCTAACTCTTCAAGGACTAACATTCCTGATCCCTCAGATAATACAAAGCCATCTCTATCTTTATCCCAAGGTCTAGAAGCCTTTTCTGGATCATCATTAAATTTGGTTGAAAGCGCTCTCATTGCACAAAAACCAGAAATACCAAATCGTGTGCAAGCTGCTTCTGTGCCACCCGCTATCATTACATCAGCATCTCCATAAGAAATTATTCTAAATGAATCTCCTATGGCATGAGCACCTGACGCACAAGCTGTTACAACAGAATGATTGGGGCCTTTAAGGTTATATTTTATAGAAATATGACCAGATGCTAGGTTTATCAAACAGGAGGGAATAAAAAATGGTGATATTTTTCTTGGACTTCTTCTTAAATTATCTGAGCTCATTCTAATCCCATCCAACCCCCCTATTCCTGAACCAACCATAACCCCAGCTCTTTCTGAATCTTTTTCTGAATTTGGCAACCAACCGGAATCCTCAATTGCTTCTTTTGCAGAAATCATTGCAAATTCGATAAAAGGCTCGATTTTTCTTCTGTCTTTTGAACTTAAAACACTCTCAGGAAATAGCTTGGAATCTCCCTCCAAAGGGACTTGTCCTCCTATTTTTGATGTTAAGTCATCAATTTCAAATCCTTCAAGTTTTCTTATACCTGATTTGGCCTTAATCAATTTTTTCCAGTTAAGATCAACACCATATCCGAGTGGAGTGCACATTCCAATTCCTGTTACAACCACCCGTCTCATATTTCTAATTTTGTGATTTTTCTATATGTTCAATTGCATCTTTAATTGTTGTTATTTTTTCAGCAATCTCATCTGGAATCTCTATATTAAATTCTTCTTCAAATGCCATAACTAATTCGACTGTATCTAAACTATCTGCTCCGAGGTCGTCAACAAAGCTAGCTGAGTCAACAACCTTTTCTGCCTCCACTCCCAGATGCTCTACAACAATTTTTTTTACTCTTTCTGAAATATCGCTCATATTTTCCCCTACTATTAAGTTAAAGTTATATTAATAAATATTTTTTTTTTTAAATCAAACATAATTATAACATTGCCATCCCACCATTGACATGAATTGTTTCACCAGTGATATATCCTGATTCATCTGAAGCTAAAAAATCAACACAATTTGCTACATCATTTGCTGATCCAATTATTCCCAAAGGTATTTTACTCACTATAGTTTTTTTTTGCTCATCGTTAAGTTTTTCAGTCATTTTAGTTTTAATAAAACCAGGAGATACACAGTTAACAGTAATATTCCATTTAGCTAATTCCATAGCTATAGATTTTGTCATGCCAATTATACCAGATTTTGAGGCAGCGTAGTTGGCTTGACCTAGGTTACCAGTGTGACCTACAATTGAAGTAATATTGATAATTCTTCCCCATTTCTTTTTTATCATCAGCTTTGAAATAGAATTACTTAATAAAAAATTTGAATCTAAATTGGTTTTGATCACATTTTCCCATTTTTCATAATTCATTCTTATAAATAGGCTGTCGTCAGTAACTCCAGCATTATTGACTAAAATATCAACATTTAAATTTTTTAAAATGATGCCTTCAATCATTTTTTTTATTTGATTTGGGTCTTTCAAGTCACAAGGTATTCTTTGAATAATTGATTTATTATCTTTCAAGAGGTTTTTTAATTTTTCTTGATTTCTGGCAACTACTATTAAATTGTGGTTTTTTATTAATTTATTACACATTGCCTCACCTATTCCACCAGTCGCACCAGTAATTAAAACATTTTTTTTCATAGGTTTTCTCCGTGTGACATAATAAAATTTTCAATGTCACTAGTTGTTGTTAAATTGAAAAACTCTTGATTGATCTTCATTCTCCTATTCAAACCTGTAAGTACTTTGCCTGAACCTATTTCAATAATTTTGTCAATTTTAGATTTTGATACTTTTATAATACTTTCTCTCCATCTTACTCTTTTGTAAACTTGTTCAATTAATTTTTTTTTTATTTCATCTGGTTCGTAAATAAATTCTGCAGAAACATTATTAATGAATTTTATTTTAGGCTTTTTTATATTTATATTTTGAAGTGCTTCAAACATAACATCTGCTGATGGTTTCATTAAGGAACAATGAAAAGGAGCACTTACTTGTAGATCAATAATTGATCGTGCACCAGACGAACTAAGTATTTCAGAGAATTTGTCAATACTTTTCTTAAATCCAGATAATATAATCTGACCTGGACAATTATCATTAGCTATTTCACACAAGAAATCTTCTTCTTCATTAAATTTATTTATTAATTTTTCAATTATTTCAAGTTCAAGTCCAATAACGGCAACCATTCTTGTGTCAATATTTTTTACAGAATTTTGCATCGAATCACCTCTAATTCTTAGTAATTTTGCTGTAGAACTAATATCTAATGAATCTATACTACAAAGACTTGTGTATTCTCCAAGTGAATGACCTAAAACAATTTCAGCAAAATCAACTAATTTTTTACCTAATTCTTTTTCAAGAACTCTAACCAAAGCCATACTTACAGCCATTAGTGCTGGTTGAGTATTTGAAGTTAATTTTAATTGCTCCTCATCACCATAAAAAATTATTTTTGAAAGCTTTTGATTCAATGCTTCATCAACAGCTTCAAAAATCTCTTTGGCTTTTGAATGATTTTTATAAAGCTCCAAGCCCATTCCAACTACTTGGGAACCCTGACCAGGAAATATAAAGGCTATTTTTTTCATAATTACTTTGTAAAAAAAAAAATTTGGTTACTTTTCAAACAATTTTATTAATGTTATAAGCTTGACTAATTAACCTTGCTAATAATATTAGCTAAACCTGATTTTTCAAGTTTAACCTTAAGGATTATAATATGTTGTACGAGAGTGTTTTTATATTAAGCGGTCAAATGACCCCCAAATCAGCTGAAACAAAGTTCGGTTCATTTACAGAAAAAATAATTAAATCTGGTGGAAAAATACTAAAAACCGAATCTTGGGGACTTCGATCTCTTGCTTACAAAATTAATAAGAACTCTAAAGGATATTACTATCTTATTAATAGTGATTGTGACATGAAGGTATTGAATGAGCTCAATAATTTGGTCAAGCTAGATGATGATTTTTTAAGATTCTTTAACCTAAAAATCAAATCATTAGATAAAAATCTCTCTCAACTAGATGAGAGTAGAAACGAGGACAGATAATTATGAAAAGTAAAGCATTCGATAATACTTCATCAAAATTATTATATAAGAGATCGTGTCCATTATCCGGAAAAGACGCACCAGCTGTTGACTATAAAAATATTCATGTTTTGAAAAAATATATGACAGAGAAAGGAAAAATACTTCCCAGTAGAGTAACTCAGGTGTCAACAAAAAAGCAAAAAGAACTTACCCTTGCCATTAAAAGAGCAAGGTTTCTAGCTTTATTACCTTACGTCTCTAATTAATGTTTTTAACAAAGAATAACGACCATATAATTCTCTTATATTCAGTTATATTAATTTTTTCATCTGAAACACTTCTTGTAAGGCTATCACCTAGCTTGTTCCCAATTTTGTGTTCCATACCATTAATTTTCGCTGGTCAAATTGTTTCTAATAAAATTTTTTTTTCTTCAATTATATTTACCAATATCGGTTTTTTTTTTTTATATATTAATGATGTCTATTTTTTTGATCTAAAGTTTACCATTAGGTTTTTTCTTAATTACTTCACGACCTCAACTTTAATTTTTTTTCTTTTTAGATTTTTAAACTCATATAAAAGAAATTTAATAAGTAGCGAAAAAGTAATAATTTTTTTTAATCTTCTGGTTTTATCACTTTTACTAATTTTTAATTTCTTCTATTTCTATCAAACAGACCACCAAGAACTGAAAGATATTATATCTCAGTTCTTTTCTAATATAGTTCAAAACTCAAGTATTCAAGAAAGTATGATTAGTGAGGAAAGAATTGATTTTTTAATTAAAGTTTTACCTTCCTTAAATGCCTTTGTCTTAATGACTTTTTTAATAATTAACTTTTTTTTTACAAATATTATTTTAAAAAAAATAAATTTTTCAAGAAATTATTCCATTGAATTCACTAAGTTTTTTTTACCGGCAAAATATTTCTTAATTTTTAATATTTTAGTTTTTTCTTCAGTTTTATTAACAAATGACTTAAAATTTTATTCTTTTAGCACTGTAATAGTATTAAGTTTTTTAATCTTCTATCAAGGTTTGATTTATTCATACCAATTTTTAAATTCTTTAAATCTAAATAATTTTTTAAAAATTTTAATTAT
>NZGH01000018.1 GCA_002690875.1 Rickettsiales bacterium | reverse complement strand
AATCTGTAGATATTGGATTGGACATAATATAGAATTACAATCAATGAGTCATGATAAAAAAATCAGCCTTATTGGAGCTGGAAATATTGGAACAATTCTAGCTTTTAGTCTTTCTAGAAAGAAATTGGGAAATATAACACTTGTTGATAAAGTCAAAGGTTTAGCTGAAGGAAAATGTCTTGACTTGTCACAAAGTCTTTCAGCTGAAAACTTAAACACAAAAATCGTTGGTACCGATAACATATCTAAAATCAAAGATAGTGATGTAATTATCATTACTGCTGGAATTCCAAGAAAACCAGGCATGTCGAGAGATGATTTAGTTGAAACAAATTTCTCAATAATGAAAGAATTAGGAAATGCGATTAAAGAATATTCTCCAAATGCTTTTATAATTTGTGTTACAAATCCACTTGATGCCATGGTTTGGTGTCTTAAAGAAATTGCAGGAATTAATAAACAAATGATTGTAGGTATGGCTGGCATACTAGATTCGGCAAGATTTAAGTTTTTTCTTTCAAATGAGTTGTCTATTTCAACAGATTCAATACAAACGATGGTTTTAGGCGGACATGGAGATACAATGGTGCCGTTATTAAGGTTTACGTCTATATCAGGAATTCCACTATACGAATTTATTAAAAAAAAAAGGGTTAACAAAGAAAAAGTTGAACAAATAGTTTCTAGGACTAGAAATGGTGGTGGAGAAATTGTTGCATTAATGAAAAATAGCTCTGCATTTTTTTCACCAGCTACAAGTGCTATTGAAATGCTTGAATCCTATTTTTTTGATAATAGAAAAATCTTACCTTGTAGTGCATATCTTGAGGGTGAATATAATGTTGATGGTTTGTGTGTTGGTGTCCCTGTTTTAATAGGTAAAAATGGTGTCGAAGAAATAATAGAATTAGAATTACAAAACTCTGAAAAAAATGATTTTAGTAATTCTGTAGAAGCCGTCAAAGAGCTAGTACAAAAATGTAAGAAACTACTAGTCTAAAAATTAAAACTGTTATAATCTGCGATCCTCGAGTGTTACAATTTTATTAAAATTGTTTTAAATGATTTATTTTTAAGTATAATCTCGAACGAGGAAATTAGATATGGATATACATGAATATCAAGCAAAGCAGTTATTATCAAAATTTGGTGTAGTCGTTCCACCTGGTGAGGTGGTCTATCAAACACATGAGGCTGAGAATATTGTTTCATGGTTGAATGAAGAAAAAATAATTGTTAAAGCTCAAGTTCACGCAGGTGGCAGGGGTAAAGCAGGAGGAGTAAAGTTATGCAAAAATAACGAAGAAGTTGTAGAAACAGTTGATAAGATGATAGGAATGAAAATTATTACACCTCAGACAAATGAAGAGGGAAAAATAGTCAGAAGAGTGTATTTAGAAAAGGGTTATGAAATTGAAAAAGAGCTTTACTTTTGTATAACCGTAGATAGAGAAACAGGAGGCAATACAATAATTACCTCAAAAAAAGGTGGTGTTAATATTGAGGAAATTGCGGAGAAAACTCCTGAAGATATTTATAAGTTAAAAATTTCTCCAGGAGGTGACTTACTTACGCATCATGCAAGAACAATAGCTTATAACCTTGGTCTGACTGGCGTAGCAGCTAAAAAAGCTCAAAAAAATATTTTAGGTATATACAAAGCGTTTACTTCACTTGATGCAGCTCTCATAGAAGTTAATCCGTTTGCTGTTGTAAAAGGAGATGACGTTGTGGTTTTGGATTGTAAGGCTTCTTTTGATGATAATGCACTCTACAGACAAAGACAAGTTGCTGAAATGAAAGATGAAAATGAATATGACCCATTAGAGCTTGAGGCAGCCAGACATGATTTAAATTATGTAAAATTAGAGGGAAATATCGGATTGATGGTTAATGGTGCGGGTTTGTCAATGTCGACTATGGATATAATTAAATATTATGGAGGAGAGGCAGCAAACTTTATGGATGTCGCGGGTGCAGCGACACCAACCAGAGTTGCAGCTGCATTTAAACTAATTTATAAAGATCCAGACGTTAAAGGAATTTTAATAAATATATTTGGAGGTATGATGAGATGCAACGATATTGCTCAGGGTCTTGTAGATGCCTCAAAAGAAGTTGGTTTAGATAAACCTCTTGTGGTTAGGCTAGAAGGGACTAATGTAGAAATGGGCATGGATATTCTGAAAAACTCAGGCTTCCCAATAAAGCCAGTTGAAACTATGGAACAAGCCGCCAAAGACATTGTAGATTTGGTAAGGGAGAAAAAATAATGGCAGGTTTACTTACTAAAGATTCTAAAATAATTTGTCAAGGATTTACAGGTGCTCAAGGAACATTCCACTCTGAAAGAGCTATAGAATATAACACTAATATAGTTGGGGGCGTTACACCAGAAAAAGGGGGCACAAAACATCTTAATATTCCAGTATTTAATACTGTTGCTGAAGCAAAAAAAAAGACTGATTGTAATGCCAGTGGCGTGTTTGTCCCGCCTCCATTTGCGGCTGATGCAATACTCGAAGCAGTTGAAGCTGAACTTGACCTTGTCGTTTGCATCACTGATGGAATCCCAACAAGTGACATGCAAAGAGTTAGAAGAGAAATGAAAGGTTCTAAAACAAGACTTGTTGGACCCAATTGCCCTGGAGTATTGACCCCTGGTATAGGAAAAATTGGAATTATACCTGGTCACATATGTAAGCCAGGAAGAATTGGAGTTGTTTCAAGGTCAGGAACTCTATCGTATGAATCAGCTGTTCAAACTGCTCAACTAGGTCAATCAACTATTATTGGGATTGGCGGCGATCCAGTTAATGGAACAAATTTTGTTGATGCACTAGAGTTATTCCTTAATGATTCAGACACTGATGGAATAGTATTGATTGGTGAAATAGGTGGCACTGCAGAAATCGAAGGTGCTGAATTTATTAAAACTTGGAGTGGTAAGTTCAAAAAACCTGTTGCTGCTTTTGTTGCTGGCGCGGCTGCTCCAAAAGGGAGAAAGCTAGGACACGCTGGAGCAATTGTTAATAGTGGTGCAGAAACCGCTGATGCAAAAAAAGAAGCTCTTAAATCAGCTGGTGTTAAAGTAGCAGAGACCATTACAAAAATTGGAGAAGCAATGAAAATTTCAATGGGAGTTTCGTAATGACTGAGAACGTCTTAATTTCATATCTTGGAGAAAATAAACCAAACCTTATATCTGAAATAACATCTCATCTAACAGAAATTGGAGGTGAATTCTCTGGTGTTACCTTTGCTACCTTAGGAAGAGTTTGTGAGCTAACTATGGTGTATCAAACAACTGACAAGATTAATCTAGAGAATCTTCAAGAGGAGGTTTCAAATCTCTCATCTCTAAAAGATGGACAAACCCATATAAAAGCACTCCCAACTAATACAGATACAGGTCCAACCTCAAAAATTACACATAGAATCGTTCTGTCAGGTGACGATAAAAAAGGTTTACTTCACAGAATTATAAAAACACTGGATGACAATAACGCACTTATTATAAGAATGAACACTGAAAAAATCTCTTATCCTGAAAATACACAATATATATCACGATTTGCGATTTCAATAAGGGATGAAAACGCACCTGAATGCTTAGCACAAATAGTTAAAGTTGCTGGTGAAATGAAACTTACATTCAGGTACGAAACATCTTAATAAAAATTATGATCTTGGATGATTCTTTTCAATAATCTCTTTTAATCTCTCTTTACTAACCTTTGTGTACTTTTGAGTTGTAGATAAGGAAGAATGACCAAGAAGCTCTTGGATAGACCTCAGATCAACCATTTGCTCTAAAAGATTTGTGGCAAAAGTATGTCTGAAAGAATGAGGTGATGTTTTTTCGTGAAGCATTAATTCATTTCTGATATTTCTAACTAATCTCTGTATAATCTCTGCTTTCAATTTTTTTCCTCTTACTCCTAAAAAAACAAAATCATTATCAACTAAATTTTCAGATGACTTTTCTTTTAATTTTTTCAAAAGATTTAATATCTCTGTTGAGATTGGAATGATTCTACTTTTATTTCCTTTACCAACTATCACAAGGTCAGAAACTCCTAAATCATCCTTTTTTATATTTAAAACTTCACTTATTCTTAAACCATAGCCCCACATAAGTATTATTATTAAAAAATTTCTTAAAATTACCCATTCTTTATTCCCCCGACAAACTTTTTCAACAATTCTAATTACTTGATTTTGTGATAGTGGTCTCGGAAGGTCGAAATTAAATTTTGGTCCTTTCAATCTTAAGATTGATGAAAATTTAATAAATTTATTTTTTACTAAAAAACTTAAAAAACTTTTAACAGATGAAAGTGATCTCGCATTACTCCTATGAGTTATCCCACTTTCAATTCTAGATACAAACCACGATGTAACAGAGTCTGACTTAATATATTCTAAATCATTTAATTCAATAGGTTTATTGATATGTTTTTTTAAAAAATCCAAAAAACATAATACATCTCTTTGATATGATTTTTGGGTATTTAAACTTAACCTCTTTTCCGATGTTATCCACTTTTGCCAATACTTAATTTTTTCATTTAACATTTGCAACTCACTTATAAAGTTTTTCCAATTTAAACTTAATTATTTTAGAAAGAAATAATATTAAATCATAGGCTCTATTACTTACAAAATGCTTGTCAGTGCTTGCAAAAGTTAACAAAGGGAAAAAATGCAAAGACTTTATATTTAAAGAGAAAATTGCATTTGAATATATTTTTTTTTTTGCATTTTTATACAATACTTTTGTATCGTCAACCGCATCCATTATAAAGTGATTATTTAAGCGATAGTATTTATTAACTTCTTTTTCCTCAAGAAAAATTAGATTATATTCAGAACTTAATTCCTTTTTAGTACATACAATATTTATAATTTCTAAATGAAATAATTTCGGTAACTCATTATTCAAATAGTTTAAAAATTCTTTTAGGTCATTTTTATTAATTATTGAAATTACTGCTTGATGTATTTTTTTCTGCGTCAAGTAATTATATTTTGCATTCTCTATTAAATCCTCTTTCTCAAAGCGTAAATTATTTATTAGCCAATCTTTGAACGAAACTACTTTATTTCCTAAGCTATTATTTTTTTTTAAAGAAGGAAACTGCAGATCTTTCAGAAGATTGGGGTTTTCTATAAAAAAACTAGGGTTTTCAGATAAGAATTTTTTAATATCTTCTATTTTTATTTTTTTACTCAACATAAAAAAAAAAATTTTTGTTATAATACTTTAATGTTTCTGCGTAAATTTCAAGCTTAATTTTAAAAATGATTTTAGAAGTTCTTTTAGCACTTCCAATTAGTGATAAAACATTTTTCTATAAGAAAAAAAAATTAGATAATGCAAAACCTAAAATTGGTCAAATTGTTGAAGTAAAGTTTAGAGGAAAAAAACAGATTGGTTTAGTTCTCAAAACACCAAAAAGAATAGATATAAATAAAAAATTATCTGAGATTGAATCGAGTTTTGAGAATTATTTTTTTAATGAAGAAATTATAGAAAGTATAAATTTTCTATCAAAATACACATGTAACTCTCTATCAATTATACTTAAAAACTTTTTGTCAGGATTTAATGAAACTTCAAAAAAATTAGATCAATTAGATTATCATCATAACTTCAAGCTTCCGAATTTATCTGAAGAACAAAAAAAAGCTGTTTCTAATATATATAAAACCAATATTAACACCTTTAATGTGATATCTCTTTTTGGAGTTACAGGCTCTGGTAAAACAAGGGTTTACATGAATATCGTAAAAGAAAAACTTAAAAAAAACTTTCAATGCCTAATTTTAGTTCCTGAAATAATTTTGACTAAAGAATGGGTAAACGAAATATTTTTTGATTTTGGGATTTCAGCCGAAATTTATCATTCATCAATAAAATCAAGTCAAAAAGCAAAAATTTGGAACCATGTTATTTTAAACAAATCAATTTTGGTAATTGGTACTAGATCTTCTTTATTCCTCCCGTTTAAAAATTTAGGAATCATTATAGTAGATGAAGAGCACGACCCGTCCTACAAACAGGAGGATAAATTAATTATAAATGCCAGGGACTTTGCCATAATAAGAGCGAAAAATTCTAATTGCCCGATTATTCTTAGTTCTGCTACTCCATCAATTGAAAATGTTTATAATTGTAAAAAAAAGAAATTCTCTGAGATCCAAATGTCCAAAAGAGTGAATAAAGCTCCTCTTCCAGATATTCAAATAATAGACATGAAAAAAGAGAGAAATATAATCTCTAAGGAGCTTGTTATACAAATTGAAAAAAATTTAAAATCTAAGCTTCAATCAATGGTTTTCATTAATAAAAGAGGCTACACTTCATTTACTCTTTGTAAAAAATGTGGATTCATAAAACAATGTCCAAATTGTAATGTATCACTAGTTCTTCACAACTTTATTGATAAAGATAGTTTTTTGCTTTGTCATCATTGTTCCTATCGTGAAAAATTTACAAATTTTTGTAATAGTTGTGATTCAGAAAATTCTATAATTTTTCCTGGAGAAGGTATCGAAAAAATATATGAAGAAATTCAAAAAAAATTTTCGAGCTCGAAAAGTGTTTTTATTTCTAGCGATTCAGTTAAAGATAAGGCGAATTTCAATTCGGTTCTTAAAGAAATAATTAATAATAAAGTAGATATTATTGTTGGAACACAAATTTTATCAAAGGGACACAATTTCCCCTTCTTAAAAACAGTTGGAATTTTAAATATAGATCATTTCTTAAACGATTTTGATTTCAGATCTTTTGAAAAATGTTTTCAACAAATAATTCAAGTTTCTGGGAGAGCTGGTAGAAAAGATCAATTAGGAAATGTTCTTATTCAAACTTTCCAACCAGAGCATTTGGTGTTTCAAAATTGTAAAAAATATTCTTTTAAAAATTTTTATAATCAGGAGATTGAAAGAAGAAAACAATTTGAACACCCACCTTTTTCAAATTTTATTTCTCTAATAATTACTTCAATCAGCGAAATAAAAAGTAGACAATTTAGTAATTTATTATGTAACAAATTAAAAAGAAATTTTCAACAAACTGATATTTATGGACCTGCACCCGCTGTTATTTCAATGAAAAATAAAAAATATAGATATAGATTATTAATAAAAATTAAAAAAAACTATGCTTTACAGTCAAATATAAAAGTGTTTATCAAAAAATTTAAAGTACCATCGGAAATAAAATTATATATTGATGTTGATCCAATTAATTTTTTATAAATTATTAAATAATCATTGATTGAATAGATCTAATTCTTATGATAAAAAACCCTAAATATATTGATGAGAACGTATTTTGAGTAATAAATCTTCACATAAAATCGAAACAGCAAAAAGATATGCAAAAGCACTTTTGTTATCATGTAACAACAGCTCAGATGTCCAGAAAGCAAAAAAAGACTTCGATGATTTCATAAAAACCTTCAACAAACTAGAAGAATTAAAGTTTTTTTTCCAAACACCTTTAATAAACCCAATTAAGAAAAAAAAAATACTAATAGAGATTTTAAACAAAATAAAATTATGCGAAATTTTTTCAAATTTTTTAATTACCCTTGCTAATAATGGAAAGCTTTTTTTATTAAAAAATATATTTATTGAATTTAATAACCTCCTTGACGAAAAAAATGGTGTGTTAGAAGTTTCCATTACAACAATAGATTCAATTGAAAAAACTACACAAAAAAGAATTCAGTCATCTTTAGAAAAAACTCTTAATTGTAAAATAAAGCTTAAGGAAATAATTGATACAAGTATAATTGGTGGAATCATTTTAAAGGTTAATTCTATTATGATAGACAACTCAATTAAGAATAAACTACAAGATTATAATTTTAATGAAAGGTTGAATTAATTATGTCTATAAACGCATCAGAAATATCATCCATCTTAAAAAAAGAAATAAAAGATGTTAGTGATGAGGCAAAAGTCTCTGAAGTTGGAACAGTTTTAACTGTAGGGGATGGTATTGCTAGAGTTTATGGTTTGGACAATGTTCAAGCTGGAGAGATGGTTGAATTCCCTGGAAAAGTTAAAGGTATGGCACTTAACCTTGAAGAAGATAACGTTGGTGTAGTTATATTTGGAAGTGATAAATCTATTAAAGAAGGTGATGTTGTAAAAAGAACTCAATCTATTGTGGAGGTTCCAACAGGTAAATCTCTTCTGGGACGAGTCGTTGACGGGCTTGGAAATCCAATTGACGGAAAGGGACCTCTCAAGGATGTAATAATGCGAAGGGCAGAACTGAAGGCACCTGGGATAATTCCAAGAAAATCAGTTAATGAACCTATGCAAACTGGTTTAAAAGCCATTGATAGTCTAATCCCAATAGGTAGAGGACAAAGAGAGTTGATAATAGGTGATAGGCAAACTGGAAAAACTGCTGTAATCATAGACACTATTCTAAATCAAAGAGAAGCTTATGAATCAAATGATGAATCAAAAAAACTATATTGCATTTATGTTTCTATTGGTCAAAAAAGATCTACAGTTGCTCAAATTGTAAAAACTCTGGAAGAAAATGATGCACTAAAATATTCAATCGTTGTAGCAGCTACAGCTTCTGATCCGGCACCTCTTCAATTTCTTGCTCCTTACACAGGTTGTGCAATGGGTGAATTTTTCAGAGATAACGGTATGCATGGGGTGATTTTTTATGATGATTTATCTAAACAAGCAGTAGCCTACAGACAAATGTCTTTACTTCTTAGACGACCCCCAGGCAGAGAAGCATTTCCAGGTGACGTTTTTTATATTCACTCTAGACTTTTAGAAAGAGCTGCTAAAATGAGTGATGCCAACGGATCTGGTTCCCTGACATCATTACCTGTAATTGAAACTCAAGCAGGAGACGTATCTGCTTATATTCCCACTAATGTTATTTCCATCACTGACGGACAAATTTTTTTAGAGACAGAACTTTTTTTTAAGGGAATTAGACCTGCTGTTAATGTTGGTTTATCAGTAAGCAGAGTAGGATCTGCTGCTCAAATTAAGGCAATGAAACAAGTTTCAGGGTCAATTAAACTCGATCTTGCGCAATTTAGAGAAATGGAAGCCTTTTCGCAATTTGCCTCTGACCTTGATCAATCAACCAGAAATCTTCTTGAAAGAGGAAGAAGATTAACAGAGATCCTCAAACAGCCTCAATACACACCTTTGAAAGTTGAGGAGCAAGTTGTAGTTATTTTTTCAGGTGTTAAGGGGTTTTTAGATAAAATTGAAATTTCTGAAATAACAAAATTCGAGAGTTTTTTACTTAAAAAGTTAAGAAATCAAGGTAAAGATATTCTCAAAACAATCAAAGATCAAAAGTCCCTGTCTGAAGAGACTGAAACAAAACTTAATCAATTTCTTGAATCTACTACTAACGAATTTTTACAGTAAATAAATGCCTAGCCTAAAAGATCTTAGAAACAGAATATCAAGTGTTAAATCAACTAAAAAAATTACATCTGCAATGAAAATGGTTGCAGCTGCAAAGTTAAAAAGGGCTCAAGATAATGCGGAAAAATCCCGTCCTTATGCAAATAAAATGAAGGGTATCGTTCTATCTCTTATTTCACGGTCTAATATAAATAATTTAAAATTCAGTAAAACTAATAACAAAAAAACAGTATTACTAATTGTTTGTTCTGCAGACAGAGGATTGTGTGGTGGTTTTAATGGCTCAATAATAAAGCATACTAAAAATTTAACAAAAACTTTGAAAAGTAATGGAAAAGACTTTAAATTTTTATTTGTAGGAAAAAAAGCATATCAATCTTTAAGAAGACTTTACGAGGATATGACTATTGATTTAGTTTCTGACTTTGCAAACCCTAAAATTGAGTTTCACATCGCAAGCTCAATTAGAGATCAAGTTCTTAAACTTTTTTTTGATAATGAAATCTCCGAATGCTATTTAATTTATACTAAATTTAAAAGCGCAATTTCGCAAAACGTTGAGTCTCAAAAATTACTTCCTGTTGAAAAAAATAACCAACCAGAAGGTACTACTGAAAAAATGATGTATGACTTTGAACCAAATGAAGAAGTAATTTTGGATGATATAATTCCTAAAAATATTGCAATCCAAATCCATTCTGCTTTGCTTGAAAATTTAGCAAGTGAACAAGGTTCAAGAATGACAGCGATGGATAATGCAACAAGAAATGCTAACGATATGATTGATAGGCTTACTCTTTTTTACAATAGATCTAGACAGGCACTAATTACAAAAGAGTTAATTGAAATTATTTCAGGGGCTGAAGCTGTTTAACTTAAAGGAGATATTTACATGACAGAAAATATTGGAAAAATAAAACAAGTTTTAGGTGCGGTTGTTGACGTATCCTTTGACGAAAAACTACCACAAATATTAGATGCTTTAATTGTTAAACATGAGAATAAGGATTTAGTTTTAGAGGTGGCTCAACACCTAGGTGAAAACACCGTAAGAACTATTGCAATGGATTCGACAGATGGTCTGATTAGAGGACAAAACGTAAAAGATACAGGAAACCCCATTTCTGTACCTGTTGGTCCAGAAACACTCGGAAGAATTTTAAATGTAGTCGGTGAACCGATTGATGAAAGAGGTGAGCTCAAAACAAAATTAAAATCACCTATTCACAAAAACGCCCCTGAATTTATAGATCAGTCAACTGAAACTGAAGTCCTAGTAACAGGAATCAAAGTCGTAGATCTTTTAGCTCCTTATGCTAAAGGAGGAAAAATCGGCTTATTTGGTGGTGCTGGCGTCGGAAAAACTGTTTTAATTATGGAACTAATCAATAATATTGCTAAAGGACATGGTGGTTATTCTGTGTTTGCTGGTGTAGGAGAAAGAACAAGAGAAGGTAATGATCTTTACCATGAAATGATTGAATCTGGTGTTATCAAACTTGACACAAATGAATCTAAAGCTGCCTTAGTGTATGGACAAATGAATGAACCACCTGGAGCTAGAGCTAGGGTTGCTTTAACGGGTTTAACACTTGCAGAGTATTTTAGAGATCAGGAGGGTCAAGATGTCTTGTTATTTGTAGATAACATTTTCAGATTCACTCAGGCTGGGTCTGAAGTCTCAGCCTTACTTGGAAGAATACCATCAGCTGTGGGTTATCAACCAACCCTTTCAACAGATATGGGAGCTCTTCAAGAAAGAATAACATCTACCAACAAAGGATCAATAACATCCGTTCAAGCAATTTATGTACCTGCAGATGACTTGACAGATCCAGCTCCTGCAACTTCTTTTGCTCACTTAGATGCAACGACAGTTCTGTCCAGACAAATAGCTGAATTGGGAATTTATCCTGCAGTTGATCCGTTAGATTCTACATCTAGAATTCTAGATCCAAGAATTATAGGTGAGGAGCATTATAATGTTGCAAGAAAGGTTCAAGAAACATTACAAAAATATAAGTCACTTCAAGATATAATAGCTATCCTTGGGATGGATGAATTATCTGAAGAAGATAAATTAGTTGTTGATCGTGCTAGAAAAATTCAGAAATTTCTTTCCCAGCCTTTTCATGTAGCAGAAGTTTTTACTGGAAGTCCAGGTGTTTTTGTTAATCTACAAGATACAATTAAAGGTTTTAATGATCTTGTAAATGGAAGGTATGATGATGTACCTGAGGCTGCTTTTTATATGGTCGGAACAATAGAAGAAGCAATTGAAAAGTCTAAGAAAATTGACAAATAATTTGCTATGTCTTTTAATCTAGAAATAATTTCACCACAGCAAACAGTCTTTAATGATGAGATCGACCTTTGTATTTTGCCAGGAATCGAAGGGGACTTTGGAATATTAAAAAACCATATGCCATTCCTTACTACTCTTAGAATTGGAGTAGCATATATATTTAAAAATAAAAAGATAATTGAAACTTTTCTGGTTAATGGCGGTATCGTTGAAGTTTCTAAAAATAAATGCACCCTCTTAAGTGAAGATGTTGTAAAAACCTCTGAGTACAAAGTCGAAAAAACTGATGACAAGATAGAAATTGAAAAAGCAAAAGTTTCTAAGAAATTATATTATTAGTAAAGGTTTTTAAACCCCTTCAAAACATCTCTATACAATTTTTTTTTAAACGGAACGACAGATTCCATAGCGTCTTCTGGTTTTATCCATTTCCAATCTTCAAATTCAGGTTTATGAGTTTCAAGATCAAATTCATCATCTTCTCCAAAAAATCTACAGGCAAACCATTTTTGTAATTGTCCTACATATCTTCCATTCCAAACAATTTTTTTAAGAGAACTTGGTAATGAATATGAAAGCCACCCTTCAAGCTCCATTAAAATTTCATAGTTTTCTTTAATTCCTACCTCTTCACTTAGCTCTCTAATCATAGCTTGTCTGGGGTTTTCATTATTATCAATTCCACCTTGAGGCATTTGCCAGTAATCATTCCTAAAATCTATTCTTTTTCCAACCCAAAGTTGCTTTTTTTCATTTATGAGGAATATACCTACTCCTTTTCTAAAATCTTTCATATTTTTTTGAAAGCTTATTATTGTTAATTATTATTAGCTAAGTCTAAAGCAAGTATAAGGTCGAAAGCTCTACTTAGTTGATAATCATTTGAAGAATCATCTTCTTTTTTCTTACTCGATTCATTTTCATTGGCATTGATAGCTGAACTTTGATCGTTATCTATTGCGCCTCTTAGATCGGCTTCTTTTCTTGAAGGGGTTTCAGGTTCTGACAACTTTTTTAATTCTACTTGTTCAACTAAAATATCAGGATCAATTCCTGTTTTTTGTATTGATCTACCAAATGGTGTGTAGTATTTTGCCGTAGTTAGTTTTAATGCAACATTTTCTCCAGATGGAAGGATTGTTTGAACTGAACCTTTTCCGAAAGATTTTGTTCCCATAATAATTGCTCTCTTGTGATCTTGTAAAGCTCCTGCAACAATTTCTGAAGCTGATGCACTACCTTGATTGATTAAGACGACTAGAGGTAAACCATCAGTCAAATCTGTTTTGATGGCATTAAATCTACTACCATCTCTTTCAAATCTTCCTCTGGTTGACACTATTTCTCCTCTATCTAAAAAAATATCTGTAACATTAACCGCTTGATCAAGAAGACCGCCAGGATTATTTCTTAAATCAAGAACATAACCTATAATTTTATTGTTTTTCTTGAACTTACTTATCGCTTTAATAATTTGAGTGTCAACTTTTTGGTTAAAAGATGAAACTCTTATATATCCAATATTATTTTGTATTTTTGCTTTAACTGCTTTTAACTCAATTACAGCTCTTGTAATAACAATTTGTAGAGTTTTATTATCTTCTCTATTAACCGTTAGTTTGATTTTAGATCCAGCTCTGCCCCTCATCAAAGATACGGCTTCAGACAGCGTCATACCCAAAACCGGTTCATCATCTAAATGAGTAATAAGATCTCCTGCTAAAATTCCTGCCCTTGATGCAGGAGTGTCATCAATTGGGGAAATAACTTTTACAAAACCATTTTCTAGTGTAACTTCTATACCTAATCCACCGAATTCCCCTTTTGTTTGAACTTTTAGTTCTTTTAACTCATCCGTGTTAAGGAAAGTAGAATGAGGATCAAGCGAACTTAGCATCCCTTCAATTGCAGCCTCAACCAATTCCTTAGATGAAACTTCTTCCACATAATTATTTTTTATTTTTTCAAATGCTTCTCCGAAAAGGTTTAAATGTTTATAAACTTCCTTGTCATCTTCTGATGTAGCATCTGAAAAGTACAGAAAAACTAGAAAAAAATATGTTAAAAATTTGATCATAACTTGATTATGCAGTTTTTTTATAAAATCTCAACTTTTGATTTGGGATTAATAATTTTACCGTTCAACCTTAACTCAAAATAAAGCTGACTATTTTTTCCAGTATTTAATTTCGCAATAGGTTCACCTTTTAAAACCTCAATACCAGAGGAAATTAAAATATTTTTCATTCCTGATAAAATACAGTAGAAGCCTTCGTTATTTTCTATAATCACTAAATTACCATAACTCCTAAATTGACTGGCATAAACAACCATACCGTTAATGGGTGATGTAACAAAAGAGTCCTTTGTAACCCTAAAAACCATGCCATTCTTTGATTTTCTAGTATCTTTACCCTCTCCATAATTAGAAATAATTTCACCTCGTACTGGATATTGAATATTGTTTAAACTTAATATTTTACTTTTTTTTTTTTTTTCAACACCACTTATTAATTCGTTTAGATTTTTTGCTTTTTCCTTTAGTTTTTTTTCTTTAATCTTTAAAGCTAAATCAACTCTTACTTTTTTTTGTAATTTTGAAACCTCCATCATTTTTTTCTCAAGAATCTTTAACTTTTTCCGTAAATCCTTTTTTTTTTTTTCAAAAACTATGATTTTATCATCTAATTCTTTTGTAATTTCTTCAATTCCCTCAATACTCTCAAGATACTGACTGATGCTAGTTTTCGCTTCCTTTAGGAAAAACTCTCTGACAATTTGTTTAGTAATTAAATCATCGGATTGAATTGTTAAACTTTTAATAAATTTATTAATTGGTGAAATATAGATCTTATCTTGCAATAAAAGAAAAAGTCTTCTACTTACAATTTCTTTGTCTTTAATATATTTTTCAAATATTGTTTTTTTTTGACTATTTTTTTCTATGTCAATTTTTATTTTTTTTAGCTCATCATCATTTACTAATATGTCATTGTGAATGGTAACTGTTTGTTTTTTTAATACCGAAAGTTTTTTTTTCAACTTTTTATCTTCCGAACCAAAACAATCACCAGAAAAAAAGATAAATATGAAGAGAATTATAAATCTCATCTTAAAAGACTACAACCATTCATATTACTTGGTTTTTCTAATTCCATTAAATCTAAAATTGTAGGTGCAATATCTGCTAAAATACCCTCTTTTTTTTTGAGTTTAATTTTTTCACAAATTATAAAAGGAACGGGGTTGATTGAGTGTGTTGTACAAGGAATAGACTTTTTTTCATCATACATCAAATCTGCATTTCCATGATCAGATGTTATAATTAATGTATAACCATTCTTTTTGCATTCTTCTAAAATTTTTCCTATACATCTATCTACTGCTTCAACAGCTTTTACTGTTGCCCTAAAGTTTCCAGTATGACCTACCATATCGGTATTTGCGAAATTAGTTACTATTAAACTATATTTTTTCTTTCTAACTCTGTTTGACAATTCTTTAGTAAGTTCAATCGCTGACATTTCTGGTTTTTGATCATAGGTTTCAACTCTAGGAGAAGGAATCAAAACTCTATCTTCACCAGCATAACTTTCTTCAACACCTCCATTAAAAAAATAAGTCACATGGGCATATTTTTCTGTCTCCGCGATACGAAGTTGATTCAACTTTTTTTTTGAAAAAATTTCACCCAGATTATTTTCAACTGTCAAAGGCTCAAGCATAGGAGTTATTTTTTTTTTTAATCTTTTTGAATACTCAATCATACTAATGGCAGAGGAGAATTTCGCAATTTTTCTTCGTTTAAAATTATTAAAATCTTTATCAAAAATTGATGTTAAAAGTTCTCTAACTCTATCAGCTCGATAATTAGTAATAAAAAAACCATCGTCTTTTCTCACACCTGAATAATTAGAAAAGTTTTTTGGTTTAAAAAATTCATCTGTAATTTTTTTACTGTAGCTTTGCTCTATACATTTTAATGGACATTTTTGATGATCTGCTGATCCTTCAATAATAGCTTTATAGGCAAGATTAATTCTATCCCATCTATTATCACGATCCATTGAATAAAATCTTCCACAAATACTAGCTATTTTTATATTTTTCTGATTTTTAATTTTTTTCATTAAATTTAACACATTTTCATATCCTGAAATTGGAGAGCTATCTCTACCGTCTAGAAAACAATGTAAGAAAATTTCTTTTTTTTTCTTATTTAAAATCTCAATAATTTTAAAAAGGTGATCTTGATGACCATGAACACCTCCAGACGACAAGATACCTAAAAGATGAATTCTTGAAGATTCTTGAAGCATCTTTAAAAAATTAGAATTTTTTTCAAAATTACCGTTTTTAAAAGATTTATCTATTCTCAAAATGTCTTGAAGAATAATTCTTCCACCGCCAATATTCATATGACCTACTTCTGAATTTCCAAACTGTCCAGCGGGTAATCCTACCTTTTTTTCAGATGCATGCAGTTTTCCCAAGTCAAAGTTTTTAGTAATAGAATCAAAATTGTCTGTTTTTGCAACTTCTATGGCATTGTATTTATTTTTTTTTCCTAGCCCCCACCCATCTAAAATACACAATAAAATTTTTCTCATTCTTTTAATATTATTTATGATAAGAGCTATTATTAATAATTTCTAAGGATCTATAAATTTGCTCAATTAGCATTATTCTTACCAGTTGATGTGGCCAAGTTTTTTTTCCTAGAGAAATAGTTTGATAAGATTTTTTCAGAGATAAATCTAAACCCAATTCACTTCCAATTAAAAAACAAATTCTTTTAGTTCTTTCTATCATCTTTTTTTTTAAAAAAACTGAAAAGTCTACACTCGAAAGCATTTTACCATCTTTATCTAGTACCACAATATCATCTGTTGGTTTAAGATGTTTTAATATTTCTGTTTTTTCAAAAAATAACTTTTTTTTTTCTTCAAAGTTAAACGGTTTTATTTCTTTAAGATGAATATTAAGGTTGATTCTTTTTTTATAATAATCAAATATTTGTTCAAACGGTGGTTTTTTTTTAAACTTTCCTAATGAAATAATACTTATATTCATTTAACCAAAACTTATTTTTTCGTCCTCTAAGTCAGATTGCCATATTTTTTCTAAAGAATAATGTTCTCTTGCGTCTTGTTTGAAAATATTCAAAATTATATCTCCAAAATCAACAATTACCCACTCCGTAGATTTTAAACCTTCAACAGAAATTACTTTTTTTTTATAATCTTGAATAATTTTTGTGGCTATAGCATTTATGTGCCTTGAAGAATTTCCTGTTACTATTAGTAAAAAATCACCAAGAGCACTCCTATTTTTTATATCAATAAATTTGATATCAACAGCCTTTAAATCGTTTAAATCTTTAATAATTTTTTTTAAAAGATTTTTGATATCTTTATGGTGATTCAACTTTTTTTTGCCTTATTTTTGTTGAGGATTGTAGGTGGGTTAAGCCAGTTATAAATGACCACTTTGGAGTTTTCATAAATTTTAAATTTTTTGATAATTTGCTATTAATTCTATCTTCCTTAAAGTGTAAAGTCGCTTTTGCTTTTGATATACTCAAAGAGTAAGATGGACGATCGAAAATTGCAATCGGAATATTATAAAAAATTTTTTTCCAATCTCTCCATAAATGAAAATTAATAAGAGTGTCAGCCCCCATAAGCCATATAAACTTTTTTTGAGGAAATTTCTTAAATAAATATTCCAAAAGGTCAACTGTATAGATATTTTTAGATAAATCCTGAATTTCTAAAATGCTTATACGCTCGTTTATCAAAAATTTTTTTACTTTTTTTAGTCTTTTTTCATAATTCACCCTATTTTTTTTTAATGGATTTGTTGTTGAAACAACCCACCAAATCTCACTGATATCTAACTTTATTTTTGCAAATTTACTTATAAAAAGATGGCCCTCGTGCGGTGGATCAAATGTTCCACCTAAAATACCTACAAACTTTTTTTTTGAATTAAACAATTTATGGTCGAATCTGGCCTGAACCCTTAACTTTATATTTAAAACTTGTTAGCTGCGCAACCCCAACAGGTCCTCTCGCATGAACTTTAGAAGTAGAAATTCCAATCTCAGCTCCCATTCCAAATTCACCACCATCTGCAAATTGAGTTGAAGTATTATGCATAACAATTCCACTATCAACATTATTTAAAAAAAAATTAACTGCATCCTCATCCTCAGAAATTATTGCATCTGTGTGCCCTGATCCATAAAAATTTATATGATTAACTGCTTCTTCAACACCTTTAAAAATTGTTTTTATAGACACAATTTTATCAAGATACTCCGTATGCCAGTCTTGGTCATTCGCAAGCGTTAAGGAATTATTTAAATCTAAAACATACTTATCGCCTCTAACCTCACAGTTCATTTCAGTCAAGGATTTAATTATATTAGGCAAATGTGTTGATAATATCTCTTTATCAATAAGGATAGTTTCTGTAGCACCACAAATACCAGGTCTTCTCATTTTTGCATTAACAGCCACCTCTTTCGAAAGATTGGCATTAGATGATTTGTGAATATAAGTATGACAAATGCCATCTAAATGTCTAATAACATGAACTTTGCTCTCATTAATAACTCTATCAATAAGAGATCTTCCGCCCCTTGGAATTATTACGTCCACAAAATCATCCATCCTTAAGAGATGACCTACAGCATTTCTATCTTTTGTTGGAATATATTGTAAAACACCTGTAGGTAATTGAAAGTTATCGAAGGAACGATTTATTATTTCAACTATTTTGCTTGAAGAGTTAAAACTTTCAGAACCTCCACGAAGTATAAGTGAATTTCCAGACTTCAAACAAAGTCCAGCAGCATCAGCTGAAACGTTTGGTCTTGATTCATAAATTACACCTATCACACCTAACGGAATAGATATTTTTTCAATTTTCAACCCGTTTGGTCTTGACCATTTTTCAATTATTTTCCCAACTGGATCTTCTAGTTCAGAGATCTCTACTAATCCGTTGCTAATTGATTCTATTCTTTTCTCATCCAAGATAAGTCTATCAAGTGTTGCAGAATTTAGTTTGTTTTTATTTTCTTTTATATCTTGTTCATTAGCTTTTAAAATTGAGTCTTTATTTTTAAATAAATTCTGAGCGGCTGAGCAAAGTATCTCATTTTTAGATTTTGTACTCAATTGAGACACATATCTTGATGCTTCTTTAGCTTGCTTTCCAATTTGCAAAATATTTTTCTCTAAGTTTTCAATACTCATCGTTTACTTAAATATAAATAATCCCTGTGAATAATTTCTTCTCTACCTTCATAACCTAAAATTTTTTTAATTAAAGTACTTTTTTTTCCTTTTATCATCTCAACTTCATTTGCATCATAATAACTAATTCCCTTACCAAGTTTTTTTCCATTATAATCTATAATTTCAATTATATCTCCTTTTGAGAATTTTCCTAAGACTCTTTGTATGCCAATAGGTAGCAGGCTAGCTCCCTTATTTAAAGCGTTTATAGCACCATTATCTATTTCTAAGGTTCCAGAAATATTTATAGAACCTGCAAGCCAATTTTTCACTCCCTTCTTTTTTTTTTCACTTGAAATAAAAAGAGACCCTACATCATTTTTTTTTAAATTTTTAAAAGGGTTATCAATATTACCTTGAAAAATTAATGTATTACAACCGTAACTTCCAGCTATTTCAGCTGCTTGGATTTTAGTAAACATTCCTCCAGAACCATAGGAATTTGTTTGAGAACTTGCCATCTTATAAATTTGAGAATCTATTTTTTTTACAGTCTCAAGTAATTTTGCATTATCATAATGTTTTGGGTTTTGGTTATATAAACCCTTAACATCTGTGAGTAAAAGCAACAAATCAGCCTCAACGATTTGAGCAACTCTTGCTGCTAATCTGTCATTATCGCCAAACTTTAATTCATCAGTTGCTACTGTATCGTTTTCATTTATTATAGGAATCACATCAGACAAAATAAGACTTTTTATCGTTTCTCTCGAATTCAGACTCCTTCTTCTGTCTTCTGTATCTGAAAAAGTGAGAAGAATTTGAGCAACCTTTTTTTTTTTTTTCCTCAAAAACCTTGATAAAATTATTCATTAAGAAAATCTGACCACATGCAGCAAATGCCTGCTTAATATTCAAGTTAACATCATTATTATTAAATTTTAAGTAACTCTTTCCCAAAGAGACTGCTCCAGAAGCAACAATTATAATTTGATTTTTGTTTAGAAAACTATCAAGGTCCTCAACAAATGATCTTAGCCACTTATGATTGAACTTACCGTTATCAATTAATAGTGATGAACCTATTTTTATAACAATTTTCTTTGCACTTTTAATAAGTTGTAGTTTTTTCATCTAAAATTTCACGGAAAATAGATTTTAGTTTATTAATTCCGTCCTTTTTATGACTAGAAATTATTGTAACATCAGAGTTAGAATATTTTTTTAAAATTTCAGACCTTTTTCTGATTTTATTTTTACAAACTAAGTCACTTTTTGTAAGAATTATTATCTCCTTCTTTTTTGAGACCAAATTACCATAATTTTCTATTTCGTTTCTTATAATTCTATAATTTTCAATTATTTGTTTGTCACTCTCTACAGATAAATCACATAAATGAGCTAGAGCTCTGCATCTTTCAATATGAGCCAAAAACCTCAAACCAAGACCAACTCCTTTGTTAGCTCCAGATATTAGGCCTGGAAGATCAGCAAGAGTTACATCGCCTTGTTCAAATCTCAAAAGACCAAGTTGGGGTTTTAATGTTGTAAATGGATAATTTGCAACTTTCGCTTTAGCGTTAGATAAAACTGATAAAAGAGTTGATTTTCCCGAATTCGGTAAACCGACAAAACCAATATCAGCAATTAACTTTAGTCTTAACCATACCCAAAGCTCTTCACCTGCTTTTCCTTTAGTGAATTTTCTTGGAGCTTGGTTAGTTGATGATTTAAACTTTAAATTTCCTACTCCGCCTTTTCCTCCTCTTAAAATTAAAAATCTTTCATTTTTTTTTACTAAATCTTTGTATACTTCATTTTTATCAGAATCCATAATTACAGTTCCAACAGGTACTTTAATAATAATATTTTTCCCATTTTGACCAGTCCTATTTTTTCCTGAACCATTTTTTCCATTCTCAGCTTTAAAGTGTTGCTGGTATCTAAAGTCAATGAGGGTATTTAAATTTTCTTCAGACTCAAATAAAATACTACCTCCACTACCACCATCTCCTCCGTCGGGACCACCATATTCTACAAACTTTTCTCTTCTGAAACTTGTGCAACCTGCTCCTCCATCTCCTGCTTTAAGATGGATTTTAGCCTCGTCTAGAAACTTCATGGTAAGGGTTATTATTTTATTTGTTGGACTTCAACGAATGATTTTCCAGAAGACTTCTTTTTAAATGTAACAAAACCCTCCGTGAGAGCAAAAATTGTATGATCTTTGCCTATTGAAACATTTTTTCCTGGGTGAAATTTTGTTCCCCTTTGTCTAATGATAATATTACCAGGGATTACCTTCTCTCCACCAAATTTCTTAATGCCTAGTCTTCTTCCAGCACTATCTCTTCCGTTTCTGGTACTTCCTCCAGCTTTTTTATGAGCCATCTGTGACCTCTTTCTTAGATTGGATGTCTTTAGATTTATTATTAGAACTTGATGATGAAATAATTTCTTCTATTTTCACTAGAGTAAGATCTTGTCTATGACCTATTTTTCGTCGGTAATTGTGTCTTCTTTTCTTTTTAAAAACAATAATTTTATTATCTCTTATTTGATCAGTCACTTTTGCTTTAATTTTCGCATCTTTTATACAAGGTGACCCAATAATAACGCCTTTATCATCTGTTTTAAGAAGAATAATGTTTTCTAGTATGAGAGCATCATTTTTTTTTAAATCGGAGGCTTTAGGTAGCTTTAAAACATCACCCTTAGAAACTTTATATTGTTTACCCTTATGATCAAATATAGCGTACATTTCAATATCCTAATTTTATTTGTTTTATACTACTAAGATATTAAATTTTCAAATATTTTTATAAAAATTAATTTTAATGAATTTATTT
>NZGH01000017.1 GCA_002690875.1 Rickettsiales bacterium | reverse complement strand
AATTTTTCAACTAAGAATTCAAAATTATGAAAAAAAATTATAAAAATATTTCTGTAATCTCTACCGGATCTTGGGTTCCAACGGATCTTAATAAAAAGAGAAAAGTTAAAAACACATATAAAATTCTCATTAATGAATTAACTTTAGATGCTTTTATAGGAATTCACGATTTTGAAAAAAAAAAGAAACAAAAAATTTCTATATCATTATCTCTAGATGTAAATGATAACATTTCGGGTATTGATCATAAAATTGAAAACTTTGTCTCATATGAGCACATAGTAGCTGATATTAAGTCTATTCTTAAAAAGGGACATATCGAATTGTTGGAAAGTTTAGGGGAAGAAATTGTTGATTTGTGTTTCAAGGATGAGAGAGTTTTGACAATTAAAATCAAATTAGAAAAACTTGAAGTTTTTAAAGAGACTAGCAGTGTAGGCATTGAGATATTCAGAAAAAAAAAACCATATAATAACTCAACTAAAGAAAATCTGCATAAAGCAGATAAACTATTCATGTGGATAGTAAAGATTGGCGGAAGTTGGTTAAAAAATCCAAAATTACCATTACTTATAAATTTTCTTCAGAAATTTGCTAAAGAAAAAATTGTTTTAGTTGTGGGTGGAGGAGTTTTTGCAGAAACAGTAAGAAATGTTTATATATCTAATAAAATGACAGAAGAGACCGGTCATATCTTGGCGATGAAAGCTACAGAAATTTTTGCTTATTATTTAAAATCAATCAACCCAGAAATTTCAATTACAAATAAGATTTCAAATTTTATTAAAAAAAACTTAAATTTGTGGATTCCAACTGAAAAATTAAGTTTTGAAAAAAAATTCCAAAAAAATTGGGAATCTACATCTGATTCTATTGCAACTTGGCTTTATTCTAATACAAAATCTAAAGGAGTTGTTTTTGTTAAGTCGTTAAGTTTCGCAAATGAAGAAAAACTAAAACTAAGAGATTTACAAAAAAAAAAAATTTTGGACTTAAATGTAAAAAATTACATTAAAAGAAAAAAAAATCTTAAAATTGTTGGACCCGAGATAATTGATTTGTTTGAAAATTCAACTGATTGGGAATATATTGTTTCAAAGCTAAATAAAGTAATAGTATGAGTGATAAAGGAAAAAAGTGGGCTTGGGTTTTAACTGGATCAGGACATTTTTTTAATGAAACAATTGAATTAATCAATACTCTCAAAAATGTTGATGTTTTTGTATCAAAGGCAGCTGAGGAAGTATTAGTAATGTACAAAAAAAAAGGAAAAATTTCTAAAGAAATTAAAATTTATAAAGATAATTCAGCAAGCTCAGTATCAGTTGGTAAATTTTATAAAGGCACTTATCATACTCTTGTAATGGCACCTACATCAAGTAACACTGTGGCGAAATGTGTATATGGTATTTCTGACTCTTTAGCTTCAAATATTTTTGCCCAGGCAGGAAAATGTAAAGTGTTTTGTATCTATTTTCCATGCGATACTGCACCAGAATTAAAGACATTTGCACCCAGTGGTTATGTTGACGTTTTCCCTAGAGAGATCGATCTAGAAAATGTAAAGAAATTAAAAAAATTTTCTCAAACAGATGTCGTAATGAGTTTTAAAGACTTAGAAAAAAAAGTTACTCGGAGAAATAATAGTGTCTGAAAAAATTTTATTTTTGACAGGAAAACTTGCTAAAAGGCAACTTGAAAGAATTCTCAATTCAATGAAACCCGAGTTTAGTTACCAAATTAATCAAATAGGAGTAAATGTAGCTGCATTGATGTCAGAAAGCATAATAATGAGAAGATTAACAAAAAATCAAGGTTTTGATAGGATTATTGTCCCAGGAAAGTTTAGAGGAAATTTAAAGAAATTGAGTAACTTTTTTAATGTTCCTGTTGAAAGGGGTCCTGATGATGTAAGTAATATCCCGGATTATTTTGGTATGAAAATGGTTGAAGATAAATTAGTGGATTACGACTGTGAAATTTTTGCTGAAATTGTTGATGCAGCGATTCTATCGATACCTCAAATAGTTAAAATCTCAAAAAAGTATATTAAAGATGGAGCCAATGTGATTGATTTAGGTTGTATGCCTGATACAGAATTTAATCATTTGGAGGATACAGTGAAAGCAGTCAAATCTCTTGGTATAAAGGTTTCAATTGATTCTGCAAATGATTCTGAACTAATAAGAGGAAGTAAAGCTGGTGCAGATTTTATATTAAGTGTTAGTGAAAAAAACAAACATATTTTGGATGAGATTAATTCTATACCAGTTTTAATTCCTGCCAAACAAGGAAATTTTAAATCACTTGAAGCATTAATTAACGAAATGATCAAAAATAAAAAAGAATTTTTTGCAGATCCAATCCTTGATCCTATACACTACGGATTTGCAAAATCTGTCGATAGATATATTAAGTTAAGAAAAAAATTTCCTAATATAAAAATTCTCATGGGAACAGGTAACCTTACGGAATTAACAGATTGTGATTCAGTAGGAACAAATATGATTTTAATGGGGCTTGTTTCAGAATTGTCAATTAACGCAGTTTTAGTTGTTCAAGTAAGTAATCACTGCAAGAATTCCATTAAAGAAACCGATGCAGCGCGAAAAATAATGCATTTTTCAAAAATAAATCAAAGGTTACCTTTCAGAATAAACAATAATTTAATGTGTATTTCAGAAAGAAAAACACAAAGAAAATCAATGAAAGAATTAAGAGAAATGAAATCAATGGTTAAAGATAAAAATTTTAGAATTTTTTTATCTGATAGTAGTATTAATGTCTTTAATTCTGAAACTTTTACATCGGGAAGTGATCCCTATGATTTTTTTGAACAAATGAAAGTTGATGATGATGCAAGTCATGCCTTTTATCTTGGAATTGAATTAGCTCGAGCTCAGATAGCATTTCAATTAGGAAAAGATTATGATCAAGATAATGAACTAAATTGGGGTGTTGCTGTAAAAAAGAAAAAACAAAATCTTTTGAAAAGACCTGATTTAAAGATAACACAAAAATAAAAATGATTATTGAGACTATAGTTTCTACGATAGATAAAAATGAAAGAGTAAACTTTTCTCCTTTTGGAATAAAAAAAGATAAAAACCAAATTTACATTTCACCTTACATTCCCTCAAAAACTTTATTAAATCTTGAGTCAACAAAATGTGCAGTAGTTAACTACACAGATAACACAAGTTTTTTTGTTGATTGTATAATTGGAAATAAAAAATTTAAAAAAAAGCGGTGTAAAAATTTTCAGGGATTTTTTTTAGAAGACTGTTTTGGTTATGAACAAGTAAAAGTAAAAAAAATTATCAAAAATAAATTGCGACCAACTTTTGTATGTGAAATTGACAAATCTTTTCATATGAAAAATTATGAAGGACATAATAGAGCAAAAGCTTCTATTATTGAAGCATGTATATTAGCTTCAAGAGTACATTTACTGAGAAAAAAAAAAATTTTAAATGAACTAAATTACCTGAGTATTGCCGTTGATAAAACTGCAGGATCCTTGGAGAAAAAATCTTGGAAAAAAATATTAAAATATATTAATAAAAAAATTGATGAAAAATGAATTAGAAAATAATTTGAATATTTTAATAAGCTTCAGGTCAATAGATGAAGTATCTGAAGAATGCTTAAAATATATTGATATTCTAGATCTTAAGGACCCTGATAAAGGTGCAATTGGTTCTTGGGAAATTAAAAATTTAAAAAAGATTATTAGTAAGTTTGGCAACAAAATAAAAATATCGGCTACTTTAGGTGATGAAGATAAAGTTTATAAAATATTAAATAAATTAAAGCTATTTGACAGTCTAAAACTTGACTATATAAAATTTGGTATTTTTACAAATGAAATTGGGCAATTAACATTTTTATTAAATAGTATAAAAAAAAAAAGATTTAAAACAGAATTAGTTCCTGTAATTTTTATTGAGAATAATTTTTTAAGAAACTTTATAGGAGAAAATATTAAGGAATTTAAAAAATTTGGTTATAATTTTTTATTACTTGATACATACTCTAAGGATGTAGGAAATATTTTTCAAATATGCTCTCAACAATATCTAGAAATATTATTAAATCAAGCTTCACTTAATAATATAAGTATTGGTCTTGCTGGAAAACTTAACTTTTCAAACATTTCCCAACTTGCAGAGTTACAACCCAAAATAGTTGGGTTTAGATCCGCAGTTTGTATTGATGAAGACAGAAGAAAAGAACTCTCAGTAAGTAAATTAAAAAAACTATATTATTCAATAATCTCAGCTAAAAGACCGGCAATACAGGCTGCCGGTGCATGATATGTTGCAAGCTTTTTATTTAATGGATTCTTACTTTTGAAGTAATTCTCCAAAAGTTTTATTTTTTTTATGTTAAATAACTCTTTTAAGACTTCTTGTCCAATTCCTGAAAGAATTATATTGGACTTTTTATTCATATTATATTTACTTAGAAGTTTCTTTGTGTTTTTAAGGATCATATTTAATTGCTCATTCATAATATTTTCTGATAATTTTTTAATAAATAACTTGTCACTAGAGTGATAATCCATACCAAAAGATCTTGCTATTCTTTTATAACTTCCGATGATATTTTTATCAGAAAAGTCAGTTTCATCATCAATGTCGAACTCCTTTTTGATTTTTTTATTTATTCTGTATATGTCTGATGTATTTGAGAAATATTCGGGTATAATGCTTATATTTTTTGATTTGTATTTGATATTTTTTTTTATTGCAAAAATTGGTGTTCTTATAAGACCAGTATAAAGCATTTCACCATTTAATAACCTAGTGAAATCATTAAAGGCTTTATTCATAATTTTCCCATTTTTTATACAAATAAAGTCTGTCGAAGTTGAACCAAAGTCAATAACGATAGCATTATTTACAAACTTTGCTAAATATCTTCCAATTGAATGCCAATTCATAGATATTAAATTTGATAAATTTCTTGATTGGAATTTTTCAAATATTTTTTCTGAATAAGAATACAAAAAAGTATTGAATTTTATTTTTTTACAATGGCTGATTATTACTTTTGCACCAGTCAGTCTATCCGGAAAAATATCACAGAGCTCAGCAGTCATTGTTATGCCACAAAAAATATTTTTGTTATTAGATAAAGAATTTATAAAATTTATCTCTTGCTTAAGTTTTTTTGGATCCTCCCATAAGTAACATTTTCTATATTTAATCAAGCAGATGTTTTTGAACTGATCTAGTCCAACAATTTTTATATGAGCCCCGCCAATATCTATACCTAAGTAAAGTAATTTTTTATTCAATTAAAGTAGACCTTAGTAGTTTTTTTTAATTTTATTTTCTTTTTATCAATTTTTTTATTTAAATATAAGTTTGTTATTTTTTTAATTGCCTCGTAACCATAAGATTTTTCTATTCCCATAAGCGAGCTTGTGAATCTTGTATTAATTTCTAGTATATGCCAGACATCCTTAATCTTAATTATATCCACTCCTACAAACCCAAAAAGTCCAGAAAATTTTGTTATAATTTTTTTTGAAATTTGTTGAAAGTCTTTTCTGTATTTTTCTAGACCCCCTACTATAAGACCTTTTTGAAAGATTTTTTTATTTTTTATATCTGTGATTTGCTCGCTACAACTTAAAACTTCTGCACTTTTTCCTTTACAAATCATTGTGAAGCTTCCTTTTATACCTTCATAATACTTTTGAATTATTAAATGTTTATTATTTTTAGCCTTTGATTTTGACTTAATTATGCACACATTTTCTGAGCCCGCTCCATAAATTGGTTTAGTAATAAAACTAAAATTTGAATTGGTTGTTACCTTATTTTCAATCTTTACCGCAGGAATTTTTTTTTTTAGACAGTATTTCATAAGTCTTTTTTTTTGAAGAAAACAATTTATGAATATAATAACTTGAGTTAAGTAAATTGAATTTTTTATTGAGTTTTTTTATCAGCCTAATGTTAATTTGATCCGACTCTGGGGCAATTACAATCATATCATTGATTTTCAATAATTTAAATATCTTATCTTGTGGGGTATTTTTACATACATAATGATACTGAATTCTATTGTCTTTTAATTTTGACATTTTTAATTGTCTTATTACGTGTATTTTTTTAAGATCTTTATCTTTTAAAAAACAATTAATTAATAGATCTGAAAGATTTTGTGCCTCTGCAAAGATTTTTTTATTATAATTTTTTTTAATGCAAGACATTGCTGTAAAATATTCAAATAAAATGATTTCATCTCTTAAGACCATAAATATAGAAATTATCTTAGCAATTGATTTGAAAAAAGGTAAGGTTGTTAAAGCTTTTGCAGGGTTTAGATTAAATTATAAGCCACTAAAAATTAGAAACTTGGATTTATCTGATCCAATTACCTTAATTACAAAAACTTTAGAAAGATTTAATATTAAAAAAGTTTACATTGCTGATCTTGATGCAATAAAGAATCTTGATTCAAATAATTTGTTAATATTCAAAATTTTAAAAAAATTTCCTGAGATAAATTTTCTAATTGACTCTGGATTTGATTACCCAATTTCAATTAATAATTTCAAAAAAAACTTAAAAAAAAAAAATATAAATAATTTTTCTATTGTTTTAGGAACAGAAAAAATGAAAAAATATAATTTAAGTGTTTTTGGTTACAACAATCGAATTTATCTGTCATTAGATATTTTAAATGATAATGATAAATCAACAGATTTTCTTAAAAAATCAAAATTTAAACCAGATGTAATTTTAATGTTTTTGAGAAATGTTGGTGGACGTGGAATACGCTTTAATGAGGTAAAAAAAATATTAAGAGTACTACCTAATTTTAACTTTCATTATGCAGGTGGAGTAAGGTATTTCAGAGACTTGAAGCTTCTCAGGAGCGCGGGGGTTGAATCAGCAATTGTTTCAACCCTCGTTCACAAGTATTTGGGTAGCTAAATTTATCCTTATGCTAACTTTTAAAAATGGATAACAACCTTGAAAGCCACCCGCCACTGCTGGCGCTACTCGATGACTTCATGTCGGATGAATCTCACTTAGCAGCGAATGGATGTTCCGCAGAATCTTTTTGAGAAACAACGTCTTTAGCTTTTGGCTCTCCAGACACAGCCCTCTCAATAGATTCTTTAGTAGCTTGATAGTTATATTCCTGAATTTTTTTGTCATCCTCAGCTAACCAGTGTATGAAAACGCCAACAGAAATAAAAAGATTTTCAGCTTCATCAGCGGGTATGGTACCCTCTTCAACACAGTCCATAACGGCTTTTGCAACACCGTGTTGAGCAGGACCAAACATCTGTACAGCTTGTTTTGCACCTTTAATTGTAACTTTATTAAACATACATGTAGCAGGCTTTGTCATAAGGTTAGGGGCAACAACTGCAAGAAGAGCCGTGAAACCGTCTTTGTTATTGGTAAGTGCATTTGCGAATGCAGTTTCCGCTGGTGTTCCTCTTGGACCTATTATAAGGTCAATGTGAGCAACTTCGTTGCCATCACCGACAAGTGACTCACCAACAAGCATTTTTGTGATTTTTGCCATTTTTCCTCCAATTTTAATAGTTAGTAAAATTTAACAAAAATTAAATTTGAAATTTGAATATATCCCTTATTTTACTTATTAGCAAGGTAGTAACTGTTAAATCTGCACACGTGCCTGGATTTAAGTTAAAAAATTTCAAATAATAATCAAAATCCCTTATAGAATTTGCCATTTTTTTTCCATTTTTCATTTTTTTAAGTATGGATGCTTTAGCTTTTATTTTTGAAGCTTTTTCAATACCATATTTTCTAAGTAAGTGACTATCATAATCAAATGAGAGGTAATTTAAAAAAACCAGAGGAATCGAGTCAGATACAGAAAGTTTTTTTTTTTTGCATTCCAAATATGGTAAACCTTTTGAAAAAATCTCTTTATAATTATCATTATAGCAGCGTGAAATTCTGTCCCATTTAGCTCCAATTTTCATTATTTTTTTAAAACTTAAATTGCTTTCAGAATTAACACTTCCATCTCCAGAATATTTTTTGATCCCAGCTGGTGAAACCTCTTTTATAGAATTTAGAATTAATTTCCCTTGATTTTCCGAAATACTACTTATTATCTGTTTTAATTCATATCTAAAGTTTCTCATATTTTCGATTTTAAAGATTGGAGCACACAATAATATAATTCCTAAATTATAATTTGACCTTAATATTTTAAAACATTCTGTTGCTGATTTATATATTGATTCACCTAGTGATAAATCCCTATTAGATAATATTTCAGAAGAAATTTTTGCTCCTAATTCAAACTTTTTATGATTCATTCCTAGAATTTTTGAATTTATTGAATGATTACCGGGTTTGATAACTCTTAACTCTTCAAAACAACATTGATAATAAATACTTTTAAGACAAATTTTCATTTCTTAATATTTCTGATAAAATCTTTAACAAGTTTCTCTGAAATATTTATTTTTGAAATATTTTGCATTGCTTTCCATGAGGGAACTGAGTTAATTTCAAGTACGTAAATATCTTTGATTGTAATTTTTAAATCTATTCCACCATATCCTAATTTAAAAATTTTTGAAATTTTTACACATAAATCTTTTATATTCTTTTTTAAAAATATTTGTCTATATTTTGCTCCCTGAAAAACATTTGTAATGTAATGATTTGAATATCGTTCCATTGCAGAGATAACTCTATTATTGCTCACTAAAACTCTTACATCAGTAAATTGTTTTTCCTCAGATTCAATGAATTCTTGTAAATAAAATACTTCACCTATTGCATTAATCTTTTTTAGTTGACTTAAATTTTTTACTAGCAAAATATTTTTACCTTGTGATCCAAAAATTGGTTTAACTAAATATTTTGCTCCTTTACAAAAATTACTATTGAGGTTTTTTTTATTTTTTCCGAACCAAACTGTCGTTTTGGGTGATTTGATATTATTAACTTCAAGAATTCCTGTAGTTCTAACTTTATCAACAGTTTTTTCAATTGTTGAACCAGAATTGTGAATATAAATATTTGATTTACTGAGTAAATGCAGGATTGTTAACTTTGTCGTTATTTCCTCAATTGTTCCGTTTTTAAGAAATCTTACCCATACGCCATGAATATTATTTAATAATTTATTATTTTCAAAATAAATCCTATTTTTTTTAAAGCTAAATTTAATTTCTTCAAAAGAAACTTTTAAAATTTTAAATTTACTTTGCTTGAGAAAATATTCTATCTGATCAGAATGCCAGTCATGAAGATCTGAAATAATTGCAATTGTCTGCATTATTTAGGAGAATGACTTAGTTATGAGTTTTTCATTTATCTTACCACCCTTGTATGTTTTTCCTGAAAACTTGGAATTAACAATAATTAAAGCTGGGCTGAAGAGAGAGCCATCAATTTTATAAAAATCATGATTATAGTGTTTAAAAATTTCTTTAAAAGGTTTTCCATAATCAGATGAAGATGAGCTTGGTAGGTTTTTTGAAAGTTTTATAAGGTCATCTTCTGGTCCGTCAATGATAAGTTGTACTACGCCTCCATAAATTATAGCGTCATTGGTTCTTCCCATTCCAGTAATGAAATCTTTTGCTAAAGGAGGTAAGGGGGCATATCCTATCCCGTGAATCACTCTTTCAAGTGGAAACTTTAATTCATGAATTTTATGGATAGCTACTTCTAATACTCTAGCTACAACTTGGATATTTCCACAAATTGAGGTGGTTGGAGTTATTATAAAAGTTAAATTTTCTGGTTTGACATTTGAGTCAATTGAAACTTTTTTAACAACTTCTTTGGGTGGAAATTTATCAACCTCTAAAACAACTGATGTCTTGGAACTTTTGTCTACATAATTAAGCTCTTTAAAAATTTTTTCCTTCTGAACAATTGATCTTACTGGACCTGATCCCAAAGAAAAAAAACTTTCGTGACTCAGACTCCAACCTGCATATTGAGAACCTAAACATGCTAAGACAGGTTTAGAGGAATGAACACTTATTGTATATGATGATATATTAATTTTTGGGCTAGGAAAAATACTTACATCTCCAAGGCCACCAAGACATATTTCAGAAATTTTTAATCCTGCTTTTATACTTCCAGCTATATTTATCCCTGCATCAATTATGTTACAATTTAATGGTCCTCGCGAAACCTCTAAATTGAATTTTTCTTTGTGTTTAATTAAATCTTCAACTAATTGATTAGAATATTTATTTACACTAAAATTAAATTTTGATTTCATTTCAATTTTCCTCAATTTTTTTTAAAAACTCAGACTGTATTTTTTCAATTTTCTTGTTCAACAAAATTCTATCTTTTGATTTAAGATGAAGCAAACAAATAGGTTCGTCAACCTTTATAATATCGCCAAGATTAGGAAGTTCAGAAAATCGCTTAGACAGACAAAATTTTGTTAAGAACAATTTTTTTTTATTATTTATATTGATTTGTTTTCTTGCATAAATAACTGTTGAAGAATGTAAGACATTATAGGTAAATTTCATCTTATAACTTTTAATTTTAAAAATATTTTTATCAATTGAGTACAAAATATTGGTACTTAAGCCAGGTCTTGGGTTAACTTCTAATAAATAAATTCTTTTTCCTCTTAATATTAAATCTAAATTATTGATACCGTTTAATGAAAAAGTTTTAGAAATCTTTTTTATAAGACTACAAACTTTTTTTGATAGAGTACTCTTAATTTTTCTTGTAATTAAACTCTTTACTAAAAATAAGCCTTTTTTAGATTTCGTTATGATTTGGTCACAAATTGCTAAAACTTCTACATTTTTATTTTCTACAAAAAATTGAACTGATATTAAATCTCCATCAATAAATTTTTGCAAATAAGCTTTTTTACTTATGTGTGAAGATTCTTTAAAAGGTCTAACTTTTGTTCCTCCAAAGGATTGATACTCTTTGATTAACCATTCACCGTTTTTTTTGGGGTGTTTTGATATACTTGGAAAATTTATTTTTTGTTTTTGTAATTCCCTAAAGAAACTTTCACTTTTGGTTTTTTTAATTGTTTCAAAATTATTCCCGTAATTTTTTCTATTAAAGACTATATCTTGAGAGATATTTTCTGCAAAACCAGATCCAATAATTATATTCATTTTATTTAATGGATCTATTTTTTTTAAGATATCACTTAAGCTTTTAGAGTCTGAATTTTTCGTTATAATTATTTTTTTGCAGTATTTTTTTAGATTAAGACTATTGTAAAAACAAACTGCAAAAACATCAAAATTCTTTTTGTAGAAAATTTTTGCTAGATCTTCGCAGTAATAACTAACTATTATTATTTTTTTTAGAGCTTTAATATTTCTCTTGAGGTTTTAAGTGCCTCATCAAAGTTTAAGTAAAGTGGTTTGTCAGTAGCACACATTTTTTCAAACATTTTGTATTGAGTTTTTACCTTTATATCTCCAGATGTTAATGGACCAATTGATAAGCCTCCACAAGGATGTTCACTATTATCATCTTTTAACCCAACACCTTCTAAACCTGCTGGTGGGACAGCATTAACATCAGCTAATATTTTTACATTTTTTGCTTTGTTTAGTTGATCTCTACTAATAACTTGTGTGCCCGCTCTAGCCGCACAAAAAATGATATCGGCTTCAGGTAAGTAAGCTGAGTTAAGTTCATCTGTAGACCCATCTCCGGGTATTATGTCAACGCCATACCTACTTTTATATTCTTCAGCTTTTTTCTGAACATTTTTTATTCCATCATAACCAACAATTGTACATTTTGCTCCGTTTTGAGCACACATTATTGCTGAAATACCTCCGACTATTCCTTTGCCACCATATATGATTATATTTTTATTATCAAAATTAGTTTTGAATTTTTCTTTTAGAGTTTTTTCAGTGCATGCAACCATTGCCGCAGCGGTTGTAAAGGATCCGGCAGGGTCAGGAAAAACCGAAACCTCAAAAGGAGGAACCATTGAATTTTTTGCGGTATCAAGCATATCGAGAGCTAAAGATGCGTCTTTGCCGCATATAAAAATTGCAGTTTTTTTTGCATTTGAAACTGATCTTGAAAAAATGGCATCCTGGACTAAGCCTTTCACATCAGTAAGATTAACGTTTGTGTAAGGAATAACTAAGTCATAACCCGCATCACAAGCCATGTTTACATCAAATGGACTCACATTACCCTGAGGGCTGATCATATGTAATATGTTTTTTTTTGTCATTTACTTTCCTTAATAATTTTATTTCCAAAATTTCTTCCTCTTACCTTTAGAAGATTAATACCTTCAATTTTTTTTAATTCAATAAAATTCTCTATCATATTAAAAATTTCTTCTCTTTTATTTTTGTTTTCACAAAAAATAAATCCAGTTGGTCCCCAAGAGGATTGTCCAAATCCAATATAATTTTTTTTTCTTAAAAAACTAAAAATTTTTGAAACATTTTGACTAGAGAAATTATTTTTATTTCCGTAAAAAATTTTCGACATATTTTCTTGAATTTTTTGCACTCCATCAGCAAAAGTATAAAAATCATTTTCAAGAAGACCAGGAATTATTTTCATTAAAAGACTAAAACAATTTTCTTTAGCAAACCTTGAACTTATATTTTTTAGTTTTCTAAATTCTTTTAATTCTTTTTTTCCGTGAAGACCAGAAAAATTTATATGTGAAATTAAAATTATATGCCAATTTTTTGGCCATTTAAAATCAATTAGTTTTAAAGGGGGGGAAACAGAACTTTTTTGTTTTCCAGTGTCAATAATAAAGCCTCCAGATTTAAAAGTTTCAACGCCTACACCGGATCTTTGTCCTCTTCCAAGAAATCTTGATATGTTTTCTATTGAAAGATTTAAATTATTGAAGCTTGATAACAAAAAACCTGTATTTAAAGAAATTTGTGTCCCCGACCCAAGTCCTTTGTGAAGTGGGATAAAATCGGTTACAGTTAATTTACACTTTCTGATTTTATAATTTTTGGAGAACGATTCAATTATTTCTTCAATCCGAAGTTTTATACTTTTGTCAGTACATATCACATCAAAATCTTTGTTTGATTGTATTGTTTGTTTAAACTTGAAATTAGTTATTGCTAAACCAACACTTCCAAAAACTCTAGGATTTGAATCATTTAGTTCCATAAATCCAAGATGTAATCTTGCTGGGCTATCTATTGTTAAACTTTTTCTCACTTTATTTTTTATTTCATAAAATATTTATCATTTTAAATAATCTCTATACTATAGTTAAATTTACAGATAACTATAATTTAATGAGGATGAACTAATGACAAATGTTATAGACGTTTTTAATGAAGAGCAGATTAATGAAAAGTTAAACAAAGATTTTAAAGATTGGATTTTTGATGGCAAGTGGATAAGAAAAACCTATAAAACTCATAGTTGGAAGGGTACACTTATGCTTGTTAACGCTATTGGTCATTTATCTGAACTTGCATGGCACCATCCGGATCTTGTTGTTTCTTATGCTTTTGTTGAGGTAAAATTAATGAATCATGCAAAAAAAGGAATTACTCAACTAGATTTTGATTTAGCAAAAAAAATCGATGAGTTTATTTTATGGAATCCTAAAGATCAAGGTCTCAGTCTTGAAGGGACTCCAGACGACCCAAGATTTGCATATGTTAAAACAAAAAAATAAAAAAGTTGATAATTATTCCTTGAAGGCTTCTCCTATGATAAAGGGGAAGGTGGTAAATCTTAAAGAAGCAATATCGGAAATAAAAAAAATTTTGAAAATTTCATCATCAATCCACGTTGATGGAATGGATTGCGATATTTCTTCAATTGATAAAGCTTTAAGATTTGCGGAGGAAAAAAAATGTTCTATAAATCATAAAAATTATGAAAAAATTAATAATTTATATTTAACTTTTCAAAAATTTGGAGGCTCTACAGTTACATTTAACGAGTTAAAAAATAGATCCGACTTTATACTACTTGTTGGTAGTGACGAGATTTCTTCATTTCATGGTTTTTTTGATCAATTAAAATGGAGCAAAGAAAAAGTTAAAAAATCAATATTTTTTTTAGGAAAAAAAAATTCTAAAGAAAAAACAATTTGCAATATCATTGAATCCAAAGATAAGAATATTTTCCATGATATAAATTCTCTTTATGTTAAATTGAATCAAAAAATAGGTAAACAAGATAGACTTTTTAAAATTCTTAATTCATTGTTGAAGTCGAAATATCCAACAGTTGTAATAAATATTAATGAGCATAATTTAGCACTGATATTAAGTATTTATGATTTAGTATATTCAGTTAATAAGATTAGAAGGCTAAGGATTTTTAATTTTTTTGGTTCTGAAAATGCTTCTGGATTTATAAATGCTTGTGTTACAAAAACTGGTTTTCCAAATGCTGTTATTTTCACTGAAAAAGGCGCTGAATACGAACCTTATCAAATTAAAAGTTCGCTATTAAAAGAAAATGTTGAATTGCAAATTTATATCTCCAATTTTGATAATAACCCAAAAATTAATTACTTTAAGAGAAATATATTTATTGGAAATCCTAATTTAAAAAAAAAAAAAGATTTTGATGTTTACATTCCTACACAAACTCCTGGAATAGACAAAAAAGGACTTACAGTTCATTCCGACGGCATAAGTGTTATAAAGTTAAACAAGTTTATAGATTCTCCTTATAAAACTGTTGAAGAAATATTAACTAAAGTTTCAGGAAGTTAAATTGATGAAGAATTCTATTACTTTGCACAACACATTTGCGGAGGCTTTTCCGATGAAAGCATCAAGACTAATTGTTACAGCTTATTCAAAAAAGTGGGCACTTGAAGCAGCTAATTCGTTCACAGGTTTTGCAACATCAGTTATTGCTTGTGGCTGTGAAGCAGGAATAGAATCAATCTTAGACCCAAAGGATACACCTGATGGAAGACCAGGAGTGTCATTGTTAGTTTTCTCTATGTCGGAAAAAGAACTATCTAAACAAATCTTAAACAGAGCCGGTCAGTGTATAATGACCTCACCGACTTCCGCATTGTATGCTGGAAATTTAAGTGAAAAAAAAATAAATCTTGGAAAGTCACTTAGATACTTTGGTGATGGTTTTCAGATTGCAAAAGTGTTAGGGAATAAAAGGTTATGGAGAATACCAGTCATGGATGGTGAATTTGTTTGTGAGGAATTTGCATATCAAACTAAGGCAATAGGTGGGGGCAATTTTTTAATTTTAGGAAAAACTGTTGATTCATTACTTAAGGTTTCTGAGAGGGCAGTTAGTGAGATTAATAAAATTAAAAATGTAATTTTACCTTTTCCTGGAGGAATAGTTAGGTCGGGTTCAAAGGTGGGTTCAAAATATAAAAATTTAATTGCTTCAACAAATTTCGAATATTGCCCAACCCTTCGAGGTGTAGTTGACTCAAAGTTAGATAATACATCTAATTATGTTCTTGAAATTGTAATCGATGGTCTTGAAGAATCCGACATTATTTCAGCTATGAAAGTTGGAATACGTTCGATAATTAATTCAGGAAATAAAAATATCAATGGTATTTCTGCTGGAAATTATGGTGGAAAACTAGGTCCCTATTTATTTTGGTTAAAAAAAATAATGTCATGAAAAAAGTAATTTTAAAATTTAAAAGTGCCGTTAAGCATTCGGACCTTAGAAATCTCAGCATAATAAATAATATCGAAATTAATCAAAAAAATATAAGCCAAATAAAAATATTTGTTAACAGAAAAGAATCAATTGTTGGTAATTTTTTTTCAATAGAAATAAGTAAAATCAAAACAGAAACTAATGAAATTGAAATTCACGGGTGCAACAAATTTTGTCATCACTTGGGATATAGATGGAAAAAAGATAAGCTTTTTGTTAATTCTGATGTTGGTTCAAATATTGGTTACGAAATGATAAGTGGAGAAATTAAAATTAATGGATCAGTTGATCATTTTTTAGGAGCTCAAATGAGTGGAGGTACTATTTATGTTATGGGTCATGCCGGTAATTTTGTTGGTTCAGCATATTTAGGGGTTAAACAAGGAATGAGAGGAGGAGAAATTATTGTTCAAGGAAACGCTGGCGATTATCTTGGATGTTTTATGAGAAGGGGTCTCATAATTGTTAAAGAAAATGTTGGAAAATTTTGTTGCTTTAAAATGATTGCTGGTAATGTAATTTTATTTAAATCTTATAAACCATTTCTTGGACTTTCGATGAAAAGAGGAACTATTTTTTTAATGGATAATAATATTAAAAATATTGGAGCAAAAATTAGTAAACCTGTTGACTATTTTGAGTCAATTTTTTTTAGATATTTTAAACAATATTTAAAAAACAAATATTCTATTAACTTAGGTAATGATAAATTTCAAAGATTTTGCTTAGATAGAAGTATTAATGGAATCGGTGAAATTTTGGTAAAACAGCATTAATTATTTAAAATAGAGTTTTGTTTTTTTAAAGCATTTATCAGTGGAGTAATTTTGCCATCGCTTATAAACCCTGAAAATTCAGATTTTTTTGTTGCAATTTCACTAATTGAACCAGCAAGCAAAACGTCAAAAATTCTCCATTTATTATTATTTAATAACAATAGATAATTGATTGGGATTTCTTCCTCTTTATCAACTACTAAATTTGTCTTAACAAGAATAAATTTTTCACCAATTTTTTTTGATTCTTTAAAAATAAAGGTTGGATCTTTAATTTTTTTAAATCTTTTAAAATAATTTATTGCTATATATTCTTGAAAAATAGTAACAATTTCTTCTTTATCTTTTCTACTTGTTTTTTTCCAAGTATCTCCAATAATTTTGGCTATCATTGTTTCAGCATTATATGTATTTTTTACAAGATTTATTAGATTATTGTAACTTTGTACATTTTTCTCGCTGACTTTTTTTAATCCAATATGAAGATTATTAACCACTTGCTTAGGAGTTTCAGAAATTTTAATTTTCTTTTCTTGATATGATTTTTTAGTTGGTTGTTTTACATTATTGTTCGACGACTTTTCTAATTTATTTTTAGTAGATATTTTTTGGGAAATTTTTTCTTCAGAAATTTTAGATTTTGATAAATTATCTACGTCAATTTGCACAGTGTTTTTTTTTTCAATATCAACTTCAATGTTTTTAGTTAAACTATCAGATTTATTACCTTTTATTTCGTTAATGAGAGATGATTTTTCTTCCTCATCATCGACTCTTGAATCCGAATTATCTTTGTGTAAGAAAAACGTGACTATCAGAAATATTAAAAAAAACCCCAATAAAACTTGAATTTTCTTTTTTTTTTTTAAATATGAAAAAAGACTAGATATTAAATTTAACATGATTAAAGTTTTAATTCATAACATTATTCTTATAATTTATAAATGGTAAAAAAGATTCTTATAACAGGAGCTAATGGTTTTTTAGGTTCAGCAATTACTAAACTTGGAATTAAAAAAGGTTACAAAGTAAATATATTTGTCAGAAAAAATTCTGACTTAACTAATCTTAAGCCATTTCTATCAAAACTTAAGATTTATTATGGAAATTTAGAAGATATTGAATCTTTAAATCAGCCAATTAAAGATAGTGACATTATTTTCCATGTAGCAGCAGATTATAGGCTGTGGTCAAGGAAACCAGCAGAAATTTACGCCGCGAATGTATTAGGTACGGAAAATATAGCTCATAAGACTTTAACACATAATAAAATGTTAATTTACACTTCAAGTGTAGCGACTTTAAAACTAAAAAAAAATTCAGTTTCGGATGAAAATTTTGAAGCAAAATTTGACGATATGACTGGTGACTACAAAAAATCAAAATTTTTAGCTGAAAAGATTATTTCGTCCTTTACAAAAAAAAAGAAATTAAAAGCAATCATTGTAAACCCCTCTACTCCAATTGGGGAAGGAGATATTAAACCAACCCCAACAGGTAAAATTATTCTTGATGTTTTAAATAAAGATATGCCAGCGTATGTTGATACAGGACTTAACTTCGTTCATGTTGATGATGTAGCCGAAGGTCACTTTTTAGCACAAAAATATGGTAAAATTGGTGAAAAATATATTCTAGGTGGAGAAAATTTAAATTTTAAAGATTTTTTAGACTTAGTCTCAGAAATAGGTAATGTCCCAAAGGTTAAATTTAAAATCAATCAAAAGTATTTGTATTTTTTTGCTTTTATCAATGAGATTTTAGCTAGATATATATTCCGCTATAACCCGTCCCTAACTCTTGATGGATTAAAAATGTCTGAAAAAAAAATGTTCTTCTCTTCTGAAAAAGCAAAAAAGTTACTTCGTTATAGACCTCGCAATGTAAAAAATGCTATAAAAGATTCTGTTAACTGGACAAAAAATCATTTCAAATTAAAGTAATACTAATTATGAAATTAAAAAAAAAATCACTAAAAATTATATTGGCTCAGCCCCGAGGGTTTTGTGCAGGAGTTGAAAGAGCAATTGAAATTGTGGAAAGAGCTTTAAAAATATATGGTCCTCCTGTTTATGTTCGTCACGAGATTGTTCATAACAAAAGGGTTGTCAATAATCTAAGCTCAAAAGGTGCTGTGTTTGTAAAAGAACTAAATCAAATTCCAGAAGGTGCTGTAACTGTTTTTAGTGCTCACGGTGTATCACAAAAAGTTGAAGATACAGCCGGTGTAAGAAACCTTCCTGTATTAGATGCAACATGTCCTCTCGTTGCTAAAGTTCACAAAGAAGGACAACGCTACTCTAAAGATGGCTTTGAAGTTATACTTATTGGTCATGAAGGTCATCCAGAAGTTGAAGGCACAATGGGAAGAATACCAGGTCCAGTCTATCTTGTTTCCAATACAGATGACGTTAAAAGGCTCAAAGTAAAAAACCCTGATAAATTATCATACGTGAGTCAGACTACTTTGTCTGTTGATGATACCAGAGATATTATAAACGCACTTAAGGAGAGATTTCCTAAGATTGTGGGTCCTGATGTAAAAGACATTTGTTATGCAACTCAAAACCGTCAGTCAGCAGTTAGAGATTTGGTTAAAAGTGTTGATTTAGTTTTAGTCGTTGGCGCTAGAAACAGCTCTAATTCAAATAGACTCAAGGATATAGGTTCAGAATCTGGTGTAAATACATACTTAATTGAGACTGCAGATGACATGTCTTTAAGTTGGTTTGAAAACGTCGAATCTGTTGGGATAACTTCTGGTGCGTCAACACCCGACGAATTAGTCAAAGAAGTCATAGACAGAATTTCAACATTCACTTCAATTGAAATCCAAAAACAGTCGGGCATAGAGGAAAATGTTGTCTTCAAATTGCCAAAAGAACTATTGAATTATGAAATGGCAAATTAATTTAGATTTTAATCAAGGTTTTTAGTGATGGGTATTCCAGTTATTCAACAATTAAGAGTAGGAGCTTACATTTTTAAACAAAAAATTCTTGGGAGATCAAAATATCCACTTGTTTTGATGCTAGAACCACTTTTCAGATGTAACCTTGCATGCGCTGGGTGTGGTAAAATTGATTACCCTAAAGAAATTTTAAATCAAAGGCTTTCTACTCAGGAATGCATTGACTCTGTTGAGGAATGTGGAGCGCCTATAGTTTCTATTCCTGGAGGTGAGCCATTAATACATAAAGAGATGCCAGAAATTGTCAGAGAACTTATAAAAAGAAAAAAATTTGTATATCTTTGTACTAATGCAGTTTTAATGGAAAAAAAACTTCCTGATTACAAACCCAGTCCATATTTTACATGGTCAGTCCACCTAGATGGTATGAAAGACGAACATGACAAAGCAGTTTGTCAAGATGGAGTATTTGACAGATGTGTATCTGCTATAAAAAAGGCAAAATCTTTAGGGTTTAGATGTAATGTGAATTGTACAATTTTTGATACAGCTGAAGAAGAGGGGTTAAAAAATTTCCTGAACTATGTCACAGACGAACTTAAAGTTGACGGTATAACTATCTCACCTGGTTTTGCCTACGAAAGAGCACCTGATCAGGAGCATTTTATTAAAAGATCTAACACCAAAAATTTCTTTAGAAAAGTTTTTAAATCACAAGATTTTAAAAAATGGGATTTCAGTCATTCTGGTTTATATCTT
>NZGH01000016.1 GCA_002690875.1 Rickettsiales bacterium | reverse complement strand
AAACTGCAATTGAACCGATTCTTCCATCTCGATGACTTGAAATTAGCATTTTGAAATTATTTTTATACTCCCAGCAAAAAGGAGCCATTAATAATCTGTTGTGCCAAAAAATAACAATTATTTTTGATTTTTTTTCAATATGGTTTTCTAGTTCTTTGTTATTTCTTACATACCACAAGGAAGTATGGTAGCAAATTTTGATGTACAAAGAGATTAAAAAACCAGCTAGATTTTGAATATACTCATTTTGTAAAAATTTTTTTATCATTTTTTTTCCTTAAATTGAAGTTCATACAAATTTTTATATATTTTTGAACTTTTTAAAAGAAAATTATGTTTACCAACAGCTTCAACTTTTCCTTTGTGAAGTAAAACAATTTTATCGGCATCTAAAATTGTTGACAGCCTGTGAGCTATAACTAATGAAGTTTTATTTTTCATCAGTTTTGATAGGGAAACTTGAATTTTTCTTTCTGATTTAGAATCTAATGATGAAGTTGCCTCATCTAATAAGAGAAAAGGTGAATTTTTTAAAAAAGCACGAGCAATTGCAACTCTTTGTTTTTGACCACCAGATAATTTGACACCTTTTTCACCTACATATTCATTTAGCTTATTAGGTAAGTTATCAATGAACTCATTGCAGTTGGCTTTTTCACAAGCAGTTTTAATTTCTTGTAAACTTGCTTTTTGTTTGCCGTAAGCAATGTTTGTTTTAATTGTTTCGTCAAATAGAATGACATCTTGGCTTACAATAGAAAAATGATCTCTTAAAAATTTGAAACTTAAGTCTCTTATATCAACTTCACCAAGAAAAATATGACCTTTTTCAACATCAAAGAATCTTGGAATCAAATTTAACAAGCTTGTTTTACCTGCTCCAGAATGTCCAACAAGAGCAACTTTTTGACCTTTAGTAATTTCTAGATCAATATTTTTTAAAATTTGATTTGGAGAATTATCATACTTAAAGTCTACTTTTTTAATCTTTAAATCATATGGATAACCGGTTTTTAGCAAAAAATCTTTGTCTGGATTTTTTTCAATTACTATTGGTTTCTGATCTATAATTTCAAATATTCTTTCAGCTGACGCCATTGAAATTTGTAGTGTAGCATTCAAAGTAGCGAGTGACTTTAATGGCTGATAAGCCATAAGTAAAGCAGTTAAAAATGAAAAAAATGTTCCGGGGGTAGTTTCACCACCTATTACTTGGGTTCCACCTACATAAACAATTAACGCAACTGCTAACCCTCCTAAAGTTTCCATTAGTGGTCTTGAAATAGAATTTACTTTCGTCGATTTTAAGGTTAGAAAAAATAAATTTTCAATTTCTTTTTCAATTTTACTAGTTTCAACTTTTTCAGCATTAAAAGATTTAATTGTCTTAATGCCCTGAAATGATTCTGTAAGTTTTTTCGTCAGTAAACCAAAACCTACTTGAGTATTTTTAGATATTTTTCGTAATCTTTTTCCTATCCTTGAAATAGGGTATATAGCAAGTGGAAATATCAACAATGTAATAGTTGCTAATTTAGTGTCATGATGAAACATAACTCCCAGAAGAAAAATAAATGTAAGGGAATCTTTAACAATATTGATTATAACATTGTGAACTCCCCTTGAAAGTGCCCCAACGTCAGCTAAAAATCTTGATACAAGAGTACCTGAATTGGTTATGTTAAAATAAGATAGGTCACACTTTAATAATGTTGTTAGCATGTGTTTTTGGACATCAGCAACTATTTTATATCCAACAAAACTCATAAGAACTGATTGAAAATATGATGCTGTTCCTTTTACAAAGGCTATTAAAAGAATTACTGCTGGAATAATAATAATTAAATTTTTATTTTTTTTTATAAATATGTCGTCAAGAACTGGTTGCATTAGCCACGCATTGGTTGCTGTCGCTGCAGCAATTAGAACCATACAAAAAACTGATATAAAAATTTTTACATAGTGTTTTTTTACGTAAGAATTGAAAAGTCTAATTAGAATTTGTTTTGTGGAAACTTTTACATTCATTACTAACAATCAAATTTTTTTTTAAGATTTGAAATAATATCAACATTTGCTGCCATTACTGAATTAATATTAAGACTTTGAGTATTGTAAATAATTTTTTTCCCATTGGTATCCATTATTTTTCCTCGTGCTTCTCTGATAAGTAAATCAGCAGCAGCTAGGTCCCAATCATTTTTTTTTGTTAAACTAATTGCAATATCAATTTTACCTTTAGCGACTAAAGCAATTTTATAAGCTATAGATCCTATTTTTTTGACATGCTTGTTATTAAAAAAACTATAAGATTTTAAGATATTCATTTCCGAATTACTTATAGCTAATGAACAAAACTCAAAACTTTTTTTTGAATTTACTTTAATTTTGGTTTTATTACAAAAAGCTCCATTATTTTCCTCTGCATAAAAATATTCATTAGTTACAGGATTATAGATAATTCCTAAGATTGGTTTAGAATTATTTATTAATGCAAGTGATATTGTATATTCAGGTTTTCCTAAAATATAAGATCTGGTTCCATCGATAGGATCTAGACACCAAAAAAAATCAGATTCAAGCCTGGACTTGTCATCTAAGGATTCCTCAGATAACCACCCAAAATTAGGAGTCTTTTTTTTAAAAAAATCAAATAAAAAATTATTAATTTCTATGTCTGCATTAGTTACTGGTTGGTTTTTGGACTTATACTTTACTTTAATTTTTTTTTGTAACTTTAAAGCAATTTTTCCAGCTTCAATTATTGCGTAATTGCAATTTTTTTTTAATTCTTCAGAAACTACTTTATTCTTCAATTAGATTCCACCAACTGTGAGGTTTTGAATAAGTAATGAAGGTGAGTTAATTCCAAAATTGAATTCAAGGTCATTTGCAGGAATAAGCGATTTAAAAATACTTTCGAGGTTGCCAGCTATTGTTATTTCTGATACTGGATAAGTTATTTGTCCGTTTTCAACCCAAAAACCTGACGCTCCACGACTGTAATCACCATTCGATAAATTAACTGAACTTCCCATTAACTCGGTAATAAGTAAACCTTTTTTCAATGACGTAATCATGTCTTTTTTCTTATACTTTCCATTCTTTAGATATAAATTTGTATATGATGCAGATGGAATCGAAGCAATATATCTCGTTCCATGACCAGAGGGTTCTTCCTTAATCTGTCTGGATGTGCTTAGACAATTAAAGAAAAATTGTAAAACACCATTTTCTATTAATTTTTTTTCCTCAGTTTTTATACCTTCTCCATCGATTAGTCTTGATCTTAATTTTCTTTTCATTGACGGGTCATCAATAATATCAATCTTGTCATTAAAAATTCTTTTATTTTTTTTATTTTTTAGAAAAGTAGTACCTTTAATTATTGACGAGGCATTGCATGCATTAAATAGATTATTTAGAAGACTTGAAGCAACTTTAGAGTCATAAATAACATCGCACTTACAAGTTTTAATTTTTTTTGAACCAATTTTTTTTAAGGCATCTGAGGCAACTTTTTTTCCAATTTTATTAAAATCTCCAAGATCATTAAAAAATACCTTTGATTTATAATCATATGCTCTTTCCATGTTGTTTTTATTACCTGCGAGAACAGCTAGAATATAATCACTATGAGTTTTTGTTATTTCAGACTCTAATCCGTTAGTTGCCATTAAAAGGTAATTACTTTTTGTGTATGATAATTCGGCACCCTCAGAATTTATTATTTTTTTGTTATTTAAAGCACTTTGCTCTAAAAGTAATACTTTGTCGCTTATTTCTTTTTTATCAGGTTCATAAGTGTCAAAAAGCTCAAGACTTTCTAAGTCTTTTTTATTAGGGATTGAAACTTGATTTTTTTTTGCTAGACCACAGTACTCATTTTTTGGAACCACTTTTACCATTTCAATAACTTTTTCAATTAGACTATTTACATTGCTATACTCAATATTTGTTGATGATATAATGGACTGTCTTTTTTTTATTATAGCTCTTATACCTATCTCGTTAGTTATTGATTCTTCTGTTTTTTCTATTTCTCCAAGTCTGCAAGATGAGCTTTTATTTTTTGAAGAAGAAAATACTACATCAGCCTCCTCGACACCTTTATTTTTTAATTTTTTTAAAATATCTTGTAGAAAATTTTTATCCATAAGATAATAACTTATATTTGAATTTCTTATAATTTCAACTTAAACGAAAAAGTATTTTATAAAATGAGTTATTGGGTAGTAGGAGGAACATATAAAAATACCGATTTTGATCAACTTGAGAAAGGTCAAAAACTTCAGAAATATGGTCCGTTTAACTCTTATGAATCAGCAAAAGTTGAATGGAATAGAATATCATGGCTTAACGTTGATAGTTGCAATACAAGATTCATAATACTTCCTCATAGATAATTCTGAAGAAAAATTACAACAGTTATTGTAGCTCCCACATAAACACTAAAATCAAAAATTGATTTATAAGACTTGTTGTTTTTAAAGTTTAGATATTGAATTATGTAACAAACAAGAACTGTTAAAGTTAAAAAAATAGTTTCCAAAAAGTTGTCTTGCTTTTTTTCAATAATACTTAGATTAAGAAAAATATAACTTATAAAAAAAATTAGAAAAATAATGATTTTTGGTTTTTTTTCAAGATATATAGCTAAGGATTTTACTCCTACGAGTTTATCATCAGAAAGATCTTGGAAGGCATAAATTGTATCATATGCAATTGTTAAAAATATCCCTGATATGTATAAATAAATAATTCCAATGTTGAGGTGATTATTTTGGGTCAAAAAACCTACTACTACTCCCCAATTAAAAACTATACCTAGTATAACTTGGGGAAAATTTGTGACTCTTTTAAAAAGAGGATAGATAACAACTAATGGAAAAATTAAAAAACTAAAGAAAATTACTTTTGCATTAAAATTTATCAGAATAAGCAAACCTAGAATTAATTGAAAAAAGATAAAACATAAAACGTCAAAATGGCTTACTAAATTTTTAGCTAGTGGTCTATTTTTAGTTCTTTCGATTTTTTTATCTAAATCTTTATCAAAAAAATCATTGATACAACAACCAGCTCCTCTCATGATAAAGGAACCCATGAATAAAAGAAATAATGTAGATAAATAATTACCTTCAAAGTTTGGGTTATATAAAACCCCCCAAAAGCACGGCCACATCAGTAGAAACGCTCCCGTTGGATAATTATATCTTCCCAATACCAATAAAAAGTTGATTTTTTTTTTCATTTTTCTAAACATAATAGTGCCGAGTTTAAGAAATTCTTATAATAATTTTTGTCATTAATATTTAGTTATTGATGAAAGTAATAAAATGCCAAAGATAAGATTATTTTTCAAAGAAAATTTTTTTCAAAATAAACCCCTAATTTTAGACAATGAAAGATTTCATTATTTAAAAAATGTAATGAGAAAAAACAAAAATGATAAAATTTTAATTTTTAATGAAAAAGAGGAATGGTCTGGGAAATTACAACTTGAAGTCAAAAAAGTAATACCAGAAAATTTAATTAAGAAATCTGAAGTTATTCCAGATATTTGGTTATGTTTTGCACTTATTAAATCTAAAAATATTAATTACCTGATAGAAAAAGTCACTGAGATTGGATTAAAAAAAATTATTCCAATTGAAACATCATACTCAGAAAAATATGTACCAAACTATCAAAGGTTAGAAAAAGTTTGTATTGAAGCTGTAGAACAAAGTGAGTCTTTATATGTTCCAAAAATAGAAAAAAAAAAAAAAATTTTTGAATTACTTAAAAATTGGGATCAAGAAAGGGTAATAATTTTTTGTGATGAAGATAGAAACGGAAAAAATATTTTAGAATTACCAATTAAAGGGGGAAAAAAAATTGCAATTTTTATTGGTCCAGTTGGAGGTTGGAGCCCTCACGATAGAAAAGCTCTAGAAAATTTAAATTTTTTTAATGTTACATTAGGAAATAATGTTCTAAAAGTAGATACTGCTTGTATTGTTTCTTTATCAAGCATTAGGAATTTACTATGAACTCTAAATTAAATAAAAGTTTGCTGGTCCAGATATTTGCGGAAGGATGTAAGGAAAAAGTTAAATGGAAAGTTGGAACAGAACATGAAAAGTTTGGGTTTAAAAAAAAATCGCTAGAACCAATTAATTTTTTAGACATCCAAAAGATTTTTTCAAGACTAAGCAATAAGTACAATTGGGAAAAAATTTTTGAGGATTCAAATCTTATAGCTTTAAAAAAAAATAATGCTTCTATAACTCTTGAACCAGGGGGGCAAGTTGAACTTTCTGGAGCACCAATGGAAAATCTTTTTGAAACTTGTAAAGAAGTTAATCAACATCAAGGTGAATTGGATGATATATGTCAATCTATGGGGATTGATTTTCTGGGTATGGGACTTCTGCCTAAATGGGAAATTAACAAAATAACTTTGATGCCTAAAAAAAGATACAAAATAATGAGTGAATATATGCCTCAAGTCGGTTCGAAGGGACTTGATATGATGTTAAGAACAGCTACAATTCAGGCTAATTTCGATTTTTCCTCAGAGTCTGATATGGTAAAAAAAATGAGAGTTTCTCAATCATTGCAACCAATAATAATCGCGCTTTATGCAAACTCACCTTTTATTGATGGCAAAATAACAAATTACAAAAGTTTTAGGTCCTTTATATGGACCAAAACAGATAAAAAAAGATGCGGGACATTGCCCTTTATATATGAAAATTCCTTCTCGTTTGAAAGGTATGTTGATTATCTTCTGGATGTACCGATGTACTTTATAGTACGAGACAATGAGTACATTAATATGACGAATTTTACTTTTAGAAATTTTTTGGAAAAAAAAGTTTTAAAAAATATTGAGCCTACCCTTGAAGATTGGAAAATTCACTTAACGACTGTTTTTCCAGAAGTAAGACTTAAAACCTTTATAGAACTTAGAGGAGCCGATGGAGGACCTTGGTCAAGAGTATGTGCACTACCAGCATTCTGGACAGGAATTTTGTATGATCAAAAAAATCTTGATCAAATTTGGTCCAAAATTAATCATTGGAGTTATTTAGATGTTCAAAATTTTTACCAAAATGTAAGAAAAGATGGATTAAACACTTTCACACCGGATGGAGAAAAACTTATAGACTTTGCAAAAAAAACAATTGATCAATCAAGTGAAGGTCTTGAGAGAAGAAGCGTTAAATCAAACAAAAGAAATGAATCAATTTTTTTAGAACCACTAACAAAAATCTTAGAATCAGGAAAGTCGCCTGGCGAAATGTGGGAAAAATTATTTTTTAGTGAATGGAAAAATGACATTGATATGCTGTATGAGACAAATTATTTTAAGGTTTTAGAAAATGAAAAAAATTGAATCGTTAGAGGAATTAAGAAAGTTTATTGACGAAATTGATCTTGAAATTCTAGATTTAATTCAAAAAAGAAAAGATTTAGTCACAGAAGTTGTAAAGTTAAAAAAACGAGACCAAATAGTTGACCAGGAAAGAATTAATTTTATTCTGGAAAAATTGAAGACTGAGGCTATGAATAGAGGCTTGACTGTTGAATTTATAGAAGAAATGTGGACATTAATGATTAGGAATTTCATTAAATATGAGGAGAAAATTTTCGATAAAATTCATAAAAAGTAGATTTAGATAGTTCCACCAACAGTAAGCTTTTTAATTTTGAGGCTAGGTTGTCCGACACCGACCGGAACCATTTGACCCTCCTTACCACACGTTCCAATTCCATTGTCTAATTCTAGATTATTTCCAACCATTGTAACTTGCTTTAAAATCTCAGGTCCATTGCCAATTAATGTTGCTCCCTTGAGGGGTTTACCAATCTTTCCATTGTTGATTTCAAAGGCCTCTGAAGCACTAAAAACAAATTTTCCAGATGTAATGTCAACTTGACCACCGCTGAATTGAGTGGCATATATTCCTTTTTTTGTAGATTTTATAAGTTCATCATGTTCGTATTTTCCTGGAAGCATATAAGTATTTGTCATTCTTGGCATGGGTATGTGAGAATAACTCTGTCTTCTCCCATTACCTGTTGGTGATTGTTTCATAAGTTTAGCATTAAGTCTATCGTGCATAAAACCTTTTAGCTTTCCTTTTTCAATTAACACTGTATTTTGTGACTTAGTGCCTTCGTCATCAATTGTAAGTGATCCTCTCCTGTTTGGAATAGTTCCATCATCAACAATTGTAATTTGATCAGATGCAACAGATTTTCCAACTAAATCAAAAAAAGCAGAGGTTTTTTTTCTGTTAAAGTCACCTTCAAGACCGTGACCAATAGCTTCATGTAGAAGTATACCTGGCCAGCCTGGACCCAAAACTACTGTTTGCTCTCCGGCTGGAGTGGGTTTAGCTAATAGTTTTAGTCTGGCTTGATTATAGGCATTATCAACAGCACATTTCCAACTTTTTGAAAGAAAAAGATTATCGTACATGTATCTTCCTCCCATTCCGTAAGACCCTGTTTCTATTTTACCATTTTTTTCTACTGAAATGTTTACATTTAATCTTACTAATGGCCTTGAGTCATAAAAAAAGTCACCGTTTTTTTTTGAAATCTCAATATTTTGATAACTTCCATTAAGAGATATCGAAACTTGTTTAACAGATGATGAAAATTTTCTGGCGTATTGATTTATTTTTTTTAATAAGTTTATTTTTTTATCAAGTTTAAACATTGATATGGGGTTCTTGCTGTCATATAGATTTTGGTTACTTTTTAAATTATTTATACCATCACAACCATACTTGATATTTTTATTTATCGATTTAATTCCCAGATTTAAAGTATCTTCATTTAATTCTGAACTATGATAAAAATTTAATGAATCTCCTCTTACAGTTCTTAGTCCGAAGCCTCTATCCTGGTCATAACTTGCATTTTTAACTTTGTTGTCATCGAATAAAATATTTTCTGAAAAAACTTCTTCAACAAAAAGCTCTCCATCATCAAATTTTGATAATAGACCATCAACTTTTGATAAAACTATCTTATCATCCCATTTTTTTTTTCTAATTATACTCATCAGGCTTTCTCATAATGTTTTAAGTTATCAATGAACATTTAAGTTGAAAATTCACATGATTTCATTTATATACTATCAACTATTTTACATAATATTAATTTTATTTATGATTGTTTTTTAATAAATCATAACTATATTACTTAACATATATATATAAACGGATTATGCACAATATTTTATTTTTTTTAATAGCTCCTCTATTAACTTTTATCAGTAAAGATTCCTTTTCTAAAGGCCAACCATCAGAATGGCAGATTAGCTTTCAAGATGCAGCGTCACCTCTTATGCAAAGTTTAATTGACCTTCATGACTTTGTATTTTGGATAATAACTTTTATAACAATTTTTGTTTTCTTCCTTCTTGCTTATGTTTGCGTAAAATTCAGTGCAAAGAATAACAAAAAACCAACGACTACAACTCATAATTCATTGCTTGAAGTAGCCTGGACTGTTATTCCAGTACTCCTATTAGTTGTAATTGCAATTCCATCATTCAAACTTTTATATAATCAAAATGATTTTTCTAAAATCGATATGACAATTAAAGCCACAGGTTACACATGGTATTGGGGTTACGAATATCCTGACCATGACAGCATAACTTTTGATTCTTTTATGCTCACAGAAGACGAACTTGAGGAAGGTCAACCTCGCCTTTTATCCACTGATAATCAGCTAGTTGTTCCTGTTAATACAAATATTAAAATGCAAATAACATCGGATCCTGCTGGTGTAATTCATTCGTGGGCAGTCCCTTCTCTTGGAGTTAAGATGGATGCTATTCCTGGTAGATTAAATGAAACCTACTTTAATGTAAATGAGCCAGGAATTTACTACGGTCAATGCTCAGAGTTATGTGGACCAGGTCATGGTTTTATGCCAATATCCATCAGGGCGGTTTCACAAGAAGATTTCGCAAGTTGGGTTGAAGAAGCTAAGGTTGAATTCGCTAGCGACAATAACGATATAATAGTATCTAAATAGGGAGGATTTATGTCAAGTCACGCACCATCATTTTTTACAAGATATTTTTACTCAACTAACCACAAAGACATAGGTGTCTTATATTTAGTCTTTGCGATTATAGCAGGGCTAATTGGTGGTATTTTTTCTCTTTTAATTAGAATGGAATTAGCTGAACCTGGAATGCAGATTGTAGGCGACGATTATCAAACGTATAATGTGTGGATTACTTCACACGGCTTATTAATGATTTTTTTTATGATAATGCCAGCTATGGTAGGTGGTTTTGGTAATTATTTTGTTCCATTATTAATTGGTGCCCCTGATATGGCATTCCCTAGAATGAATAATCTAAGTTTTTGGTTGTTAGTACCCTCGTTAATTTTACTAGTTGGTTCTGGCTTTGTTGAAGGTGGGGCAGGTCCTGGATGGACACTATATGCCCCACTTTCTACTTCAGGGCATGGGGGACCAGCAGTTGACATGGTTATACTATCAATGCACCTTGCTGGAGCCTCTTCAATATTAGGGGCAATTAACTTCATCACCACAATATTCAATATGAGAGCACCAGGCATGACTTTGCATAAGATGCCTTTATTTGCATGGTCAATCCTTATTACAGCCTTTTTACTCTTATTATCACTACCAGTTCTTGCTGGAGCTATAACAATGATGTTAACCGACAGAAACTTTGGTACAGCATTTTTTAATCCTGAAGCTGGAGGAGACCCAGTTTTATTTCAGCATTTATTTTGGTTTTTTGGTCATCCAGAAGTTTATATTTTGATACTTCCAGGTTTTGGAATAGTCAGTCATGTTGTTTCGACTTTTTCAAAAAAACCAATCTTTGGATATTTAGGTATGGCTTACGCTATGGCTGCGATCGGTGTTGTCGGTTTCGTAGTTTGGGCGCATCACATGTATACCACTGGTCTAGATGTAGATACAAGAGCTTACTTTTTAGCCGCAACCATGGTTATTGCTGTTCCAACTGGAATCAAGATATTCAGCTGGATTGCAACTATGTGGGGAGGCTCAATTGAATTTAAAACACCAATGTTATTTGCAATTGCCATGATATTCTTATTCACACTTGGTGGGGTTACAGGTGTTGTCTTAGCCAACACTGGAATTGATGTTGCACTTCACGATACTTACTATGTTGTTGCACATTTTCATTATGTTATGTCAATGGGAGCATTATTTTCTATTTATTCGGGTTTTTATTACTGGTTCAGTAAAATGTCTGGCATTGAGTATAGTGAGCTCTTAGGAAAAATTCATTTCTGGTTAACGTTCATTGGTGTTAACATAACCTTCTTCCCTATGCATTTCTCTGGTCTGGCTGGAATGCCAAGAAGAATTCCTGATTATCCAGACGCATTCGCAGGATGGAATTATGTGTCGAGTATTGGTGCATACATTTCCGTTTTTGCTGCCTTCTTCTTTGTGTTCGTAATTATCGAAGCATTCCTTAGAGCAAGAAAAGCATCCAAAAACCCTTGGGGTGAGGGAGCAACCACTTTTGAGTGGAAATTAAGTTCTCCTCCGCCATTTCACTCCTATGATGATATTCCTAAGGTAAAATAATTAATCTTTAGGTGCTCAGTTGAGTTCGAAATCCGCCATAAATCAATTGAACGAGCCAGAGACTCAAAGTTCTTTAGAGGACTTTATTTCTCTTCTTAAACCAAGAGTTATGTCACTAGCAGTCTTTACATCTGTAAGTGGTCTAATTTTATCGCCGGCAACTCTTCACCCTTTCTTGTGTATTCTTTCAATTTTTTGCATTTCTCTAGGTGCAGGTGCCTCTGGTGCAATTAATATGTGGTTTGACAGAGATATAGACAAAATGATGGAGAGAACTAAAAACAGACCAATTCCCTCAAAAAAAATTATGGCCGGTGATGCACTTGGTTTTGGCATTATCCTATCTCTTGTTTCTGTGGTTATTTTGGGATTATCTGTTAATTACTTTGCTGCTTTTTTATTAGCATTATCAATTAGTTTTTATATTTTTATTTATACTATATGGCTGAAAAGAAGAACTCCTCAAAACATTGTTATAGGTGGGGCCGCTGGTGCCTTTCCTCCTGTAATAGGTTGGGCATGTGCAACAGGTGATGTAAGTACATTCCCGATAATTTTGTTCGTTTTAATTTTTATTTGGACTCCACCTCACTTTTGGGCACTAGCATTATATAAAGATACGGAATATTCGAGAGCTAAAATTCCTATGTTGCCAGTTGTTAAAGGTCAAAGGAAAACAAAACAACAAATACTGGCTTACTCACTCCTTCTTTTTCTAGCGTCTTTATCACCATATTATTTTGGATTTTCGGGAATAATCTACCTTTTCTTCTCTTTAATTTTAGGAGTTTATTTTGTTTATTTAGCGTTCAAAATTTTTATATCTAACGATGAAAATAAAACAATTTATGCTCCAAAATTGTTTAAATACTCAATACTATATCTCTATCTAGTATTTTTAATTTTGGTAATTGACAAATATGTATAGATCTATGGATAAGAAAAAGAAAAAAAATATCGCTTTAGGACTCTTCCTTTTTGCATTGGCAGCTATTTTTTATTGTGTAACCCTACTTAAGTTTTAAAATGCAAATAAATAAAAAAAAATTTCACGCCACTTCACTGGTTTTTTTTGTATTATTCATGCTAGGAATGAGTTACGCAGCTGTTCCTCTCTATAAACTATTCTGTCAAGTAACGGGTTATGGTGGAACACCAATGATAAATAAATCTAATACTATATCCGGAGAGTTTGGCGACATAAATGTTAGATTTGATTCTTCAACAGAAAAAAACTCACCTGTTATTTTTAAGCCACAAAAAAAAATAATAAAGGTTAAAATAGGCCAAAATAACTTGGCTTTCTATAATGCTAAAAATAATACGAACCAATCTTTAACAACTATGTCGGTTTTCAATGTAACTCCATTAAATGCGGGTAAATATTTTAATAAAATTGAATGTTTTTGCTTTGAGGAGCAGAAATTATCTCCTAATGAAGCTGTTGAGATGCCCGTCTCTTTTTTTATTGACCCTTCAATAAAAGATGATAAATTTATTAATGATTTGAGTGAGATAACCCTGTCCTATACAATGTTTATAAGAGATAACAAGAAAAATGAGTGATAATCAAAAACATCCGTACCATTTAGTCGACCCTAGTCCTTGGCCCCTAGTAACCGCGGCCTCACTGCTAATCTTGGCTTATGGTTTTATAACATTCATGCATCAAGATAAATCTTTATTATTTATAATAGGCATACTTGCTTTAATCGCCTCAAGCATTTTTTGGTGGAGAGATGTTGTCTCTGAGTCTGAAGGTGGAAAGTTTCATAACAAAGTGGTTCAAATAGGATTAAGATATGGAATGATATTATTCATTGCTTCGGAAGTTATGTTTTTTTCTGCATGGTTTTGGGCATTTTTTGATGTAGCCTTTTACCCAGGAGAAAATAGTCAAGAGTTAATTGGACGACAAGAAGCACTTGGAGGTGTTTTTCCTCCAGAGGATATAGAATTAATACCTCCTTTTGGCATACCCTTGTTGAATACTTTCATTTTATTAGCTTCTGGAGGAACCATAACTTGGGCCCACCACGCTCTGAGAGAAAATGATAGAAAAAATTTTTTAGTATTTTTATTTTTAACAATTTTGTTAGGTTTAATATTTACTGGTTTTCAAGGATATGAATATGTCCATGCAACATTTAGCATTGACGATGGTATATATCCCTCTACTTTCTATATGGCCACAGGCTTTCACGGCGTTCACGTAATTATTGGTACCATATTTTTAATCGTTTGCTTCATTAGAGGTGCTAAAGGACATTTCAAACCTGAAAAACATTTAGGTTTTGAATTTGCAGCATGGTATTGGCACTTTGTCGATGTTGTGTGGTTATTTCTATTCACATTTGTTTACTGGTGGGCTTCTTTTTAGCCGTACCATTAATGCATTTTAAATTTAAAAACAAAGAATATACATTTAAAACAAAAGCTGTTCCTTTACTGGCCTTTTTAGTTTCTCTATCAATCCTACTCGGTTTATCAACTTGGCAATTTAAAAGATTAAAATGGAAAAGTAATCTTATTGATATAAGAATTTCTATGTATGAAGGTGAAGTTAGGCCATTAAAGGTGTTAAATAAACCTTCAAAATTAGAATTTCAAAAAATATCAGTTAAAGGAAAACTTTTAAATGAGTATGAGTTTTATATGCCAGCGCTAAGTAAAAACGGAAATAACGGTTATCATATTTTAGTTCCTTTCAAAACTGATGAAAATAAATTTATAGTTTTTGATACCGGTTGGGTCCCATTATTAAAAAAAGATAGAGATAAAAGGATTAATAATATTGATAATGAAGAAAAGGAATTTGTTGCAGTGATAAGAATTCCAGGAAGAAAAGGATATTTTCAACCAGAGAACGATCCATTAAAAAATTTTTGGTTTTTTGTTGAGCCAACATTAATGGAAAAACAATTAAAATTTAGTCTCGAAAAGAATTTTTATCTTGAAGCAGTTAATAATGGTCCAAATGGTTTTCCATTAGGAAATCAAACCAGAATATACCTACGAAATAATCATCTACAATACGCTCTTACTTGGTTAATGATAGCTTTGGGACTTGTTGGAGTTTATTTCTTTTCAAGTATAAAGAAAAAATAATGCTCTATTCATCAACAAGAGGAAACGACAATAATATTAACTTTGTCCAGGTAATGTTGAATGGTCTTGCGAAGGATGGGGGGTTATATGTTCCAAACAATATACCAAAGATTTCAAAAAAAACATTACAAGAACTAAGGAATCTCTCCTATGTAGATTTAGCCTACGAAGTAACTAAAGATTTCGTTGTATCTAAGGATATATCTGAAAAAGAGTATAAATTAATCTTAAAAAAAACTTACAACAAAAAATTTGGTAATGAGATTATTAATATTGATAAACTAAATAATAATGAATTTATACTGAATTTATTTCATGGACCAACACTTGCTTTTAAGGATTACGCTTTGCAATTACTAGGTAATTTGTATGATTTTATTTTAAAAAAAAGAAAACTTAATTTAACTATAATTGGAGCAACTTCTGGAGATACTGGATCTGCAGCAATATATGGGTGTTCAAAATCTAAAAAGATAAATATGTTTATTCTTTTTCCTGAAGGTAAAGTAAGTGAAGTACAACGTAAACAAATGACAACATTTAGTGCGTCCAATGTAACTAATGTATCAGTAAAAGGGAACTTTGATGATTGTCAAAAATTAGTAAAAGATTTATTTAATAAAAATACCAAAAGTATGGAATATAATTTTGCTGCAATTAACTCTATTAATTGGGTTAGAATTCTTGGTCAAGTGATTTATTATTTTTGGTCTTACTTTAAAGTAGAAAAAAATATGATCCCAATTAATTATGTAGTACCTACAGGAAATTTTGGAAATGTTTATGCTGGTTTTATTAGCAAAAGGATGGGTTTGCCAATTAAAAAGCTAATTGTATGTTCAAATAAAAATGACATTCTCACACGGTTTTTTAGTAACGGTACTATGAAAAAAAAAGTTGCACTCGAATCTTTAAGTCCAAGTATGGATATACAAGTATCAAGTAATTTTGAAAGATTACTCTATCATTTTTTAGAAGATAGAAAAAAAGTTTCTAGTCTTATTAATAGGATGGATAAAGAAGGTAAATACTCTGTACCAAAACAATTGTTGACTGAAATTTTAAAAGAATTTGTAGGAGGATCTCTATCCGATAATGAAACAAAAAAATCTATAAAAAAAATCTATGATGATTTTAACATTGTCACAGATCCACACACAGCTGTAGGCTATTCAATTGGAAAAAAATTGTTAAAAAATAAGGAAAAAAGGGTTTATCTGTCAACGGCTCATTTTTCAAAGTTTTTTAATACAGTTAGTGACTCTATTAAAATTCCCTTGATATATCCTCAAAAAATGAGAAAAATTCTTAAGAAAAAAGAGAAGTATCTAACAATTAGAAATGAAATAGATGAAATAAAAAAAGTTATAGATGAAAAAACATCAAAAACTTAGGCATTTCCTGAGTATGATGAAAATTTTGTGAAGTCTATCCCAGTTCTTTTGATCGCATTGGTCCATTTTTTTTCTGAGTCCATATCAAAAAGAAAGTCAAGTTCCTCATTAATATTTATCCAACTATTTTTCTTTATTTCATCTTCAAGTTGTCCAGGTCCCCATCCAGAATAACCTAAAGAAATAAAAAATTTTTTTGGACCTTGATTTTTAGCAATATCATTAATTATTTCAGTAGAACAAGTCATTTTGACATTCCTAGATATCCTAAGAGTATTTTTGCTCTTGTAATCACTTGAATGAAGTATAAATCCATTATTCTGACTCAAGGGCCCTCCAATGTGAAAAGAAAAGTCAGTTTCTAGGTTTTGAGTTGTATCTTTTATATGTAGTTTTTTGAAAAGCTCCGCACCCTTTATGTTCAATATTTTATAATTTAAAACAATACCGACTGCTCCATCTTTATTATGATGCGTAATATAGATTATACTTTTTGAAAAGAAAATATCTTTTAATTGTGGCAATGCACAAATTATATTTCCCTTTAAATATAAACTTTTCATAGTTAAATTATTACAGATAATTTTCTTATATTCAAATAGAAGATAAATATGTTTGTTTTTTTATTATTTTTTTTATTTTTTACTCATTTAGATGCTAATGCTGAAGAAAGCTTTGATAAACATTCTTTTTTAGAAATTGTTCCAAAAGATATTTTTTTATATGATAAAGAATATTTTTACTTTGGAGTAAAAATAACCCTTGATGAGGGTTGGAAAACATACTGGAAAAATCCTGGAGAAGCAGGGGCTCCCCTGTCGATAGATTTTAATGATAATTCTGAAATTCTTGAAAATGAAATATTGTTTCCTTTTCCACAAAAATTCTCAGATTATGAAATTGAAACAATAGGATATGAAAAAGAAATTATTTTTCCAGTCAGGCTTAAGTTAAATGAAAATAAAAAAAAAATAACTTCAAAACTAAATTTAGAGTATTTAGTCTGTAAAGATGTATGTATACCAATTTCTGTTGAAAGAAATCTTAATCATTTTCTGGAGAAATCTTCTAAAGAATTAAAAAAAAGTATCCTTTATAAATATTTAGAAAAGGTTCCAAAAAAAAATTTAAATTTTTTTTCAGTTAAAGATTTACAAAAATTAAGTGATCAAAAGATTATTTTTAAAATTGACAATTTTAATCTTAAGAAAATAGACATTTTTGCATTTTCCAATTTTTCTAGTTTATCTACTAAAGTTTATAAAAAGCAAAACCACAATCTAATAGAGTTAATTACTGAAGAAAACTTTAATGAAGATGATATTATATTATTGGCAATTTCTGATGGAGAAAATATAGAAGAAATTGAGATAAAAATCTCAGATTTAAAGTTAAATAAAGATGGAAAGATTTTTCATATTTTTCTCTTAGCCTTGCTTGGAGGCATTATTCTAAACTTTATGCCCTGTGTTTTACCAGTTTTATCTTTAAAAATGATTTCACTGTTAAAAGCAAGTAATGAAAATAAATTTTTAATAAAAAAAAAAATATTTTCTATTATTTCAGGTATATTTTTTTCTTTTATTTTATTATCAGTTTTTACAATTTTTTTTAAATCTATTGGAAATCAGGTAGGTTGGGGCTTTCAATTCCAGAATTTCTATTTTTTAGTGATAATTACTACTATCATTTTCATTTTCTCATTAAATTTGTTGGGATTTTTTGAAATATTTTTACCTCATAGATTACTTAATAAATTAAGTAATATTTCATCATCTAACAATAATAAAGGTCTCTTTTTATCTGGAATGTTTGCAACATTAATGGCCACACCGTGTAGTGCACCTTTTTTAGGAACAGCAATTGGTTTTTCAGCGATGACATCTAACCTAAACATATTTTTTATTTTTTCATTTATTGCCTTAGGATTCTCTCTTCCTTATTTTTTAATTTTATTGAACCCCACCTTTTTAAAGTTTGTTCCAACTCCAGGGACATGGATGATAAATTTTAAGTTTTTCTTAGGTTTAATTCTTCTAATTACTTCCTCTTGGTTGATGAAATTAGCAGAAATCCCTGATATTTTTAATTCGTTTATTTTCTTTTTAATTATAGTCCTGTCTTTAATTTTGTTTAAAAGCATAAAAAAAATATTTTTTTCTTTGATATTTATGATGCTTTTTTTTCTTTTAATTGTTTCTCCTTTTGAAAACAAGGGATCCAATTTCAATTGGACTAAATTTGATGAGATAACTTTAAATAACTTAATTCAAAATAATGAAGTTGTTTTATTAGATTTTACAGCTGATTGGTGTATCACATGTCAGTTAAATAAAAAAACAACCCTTGAAAATAAAAATCTACAAAGTTTTTTAAATAAAGAAAGGGTTTTATTAATGAGAGGAGATTGGACAAAAAGAGATGAAAAAATCCTTAATTTTATAAAAAGTTATGGTAGACTAGGAATTCCAGTTAATATAATTTATGGACCGAATAATAAAAAGGGAATTATTCTGCCTGAGATTTTAACTAAACAAATTGTAATTGATAATATTTATAAAGTAAAAAAAGATGAAAATTAAAGTAGATGATTGTTTTCCTGACGTAACTTTTTTTCAATTAGTTGGCGGAAACCCAAAGACGCTGAAATCATCAGAAATTTTTAATAAAAAAAAAATAATTTTGGTATCTGTTCCTGGAGCATTTACTCCAACCTGTTCAAATGAACATTTACCAGGTTACGTCAAGCTATTCGAGGAATTTAAAAAAAAGGGAATAGATGATATTTATTTTGTGTCAGCTAATGATCCATTTGTAATGGATGCATGGATAAACTCCTATTCAGAAAGCAAAGTTAAGTATTTGGCTGATTCTAAATTTGAATTATTGGAAGCAACTGGTCTTGAGATTGATCTTGCCGTAGCAGGACTTGGAAAAAGACTTTCTAGGTTTGCAATTTTTATAGATAATGGTCTTATTAAAAATATTTTTGATGAAGAAGGTGGTGGTTTAGAAAAAAGTTCAGCAGAAAATTTACTTAAAAATCTATAACTTTTTCTGCCTCTTCTCGTGCAATTTTGTCAACCTCTTCATTAAGAATATCACCACTGTGACCCTTTACCCATTTCCAATCGACTTGATGATAATTTATACATTTATAGAGATTTAACCAAAGCTCCTTATTCTTAACTTCCTTCTTATTTGATGTCTTCCAGCTATTTTGTTTCCATTTTAATATCCAATTATTTATTCCATCAATTACATATTTACTGTCAGTGAAAATAATAATGTTCGATTTATATTTGAGGTGATTAAGAGCTTTAATTGTAGCTGTAAGTTCCATTTTATTATTGGTAGTAAACTTTTCAGCACCTGATAAAACAACTCTTTTATTTTCTTCATCTAAAATTATAGCTGCCCAACCTCCTTTACCTGGGTTGCCAATACAAGCTCCGTCTGTATAAATAATAAATTTATTTGAAATAGTTAAACCTTTCTTGAGATTGAATATGAAATATTAGTATACCGTAATACTCGATAGGATCTTTTAAGGTGACAATACTATTTTTTTTTTTATTAATTTTGTCATATAGCCTAGTTAATAAAAATCTTAGTGCTGCCCCTCTAAGTAAAATATTAAATTGTATTTTTTCTTTTTTAGTCAGTTGTCTTTCAGATTGATACCCACTTATAATTTGATTAAAAAAAGATTGATTAAATTTGCCTCTTTTAAAACACCATGCATTGATTGTTATGGCTAAATCATAAATTAGGAAATCATGACAAGAAAAATAGAAGTCTAAAATTCCAGAAATTTTTTTTCCCTCAAAGAAAACATTATCAGGAAATAAATCTGCATGAATTGTACCTTTTGGAAGATTTTTTGGCCAATTTTGGTTTATAAATTTTAATTCAGTTTTCAGTAATTTGTGAGCATCAGGGATTACTGAATCAAGTTTAGATCTATCCATTTTGTTAAAAGTTTTTTTCCAAAAGTCTAAACTAAATTCATTGGTTATTTTTTTTTTAAAATTTTTGTTAACAGAATGGAATCGACCTAATATTTTCCCAATATCAAAGCAATTAATTTCTGACCATTGTTTTTTAGATTTACCATTTAGAAAAGAAAATATTGCTATTTTTTTTTTTTTAAAATTATTAATTAACTTATGATCCTTATCTAAGATTGGTTTTGGGCAGCAAATTTTTTTACTATTACAATTAAGCATTAAATTTAAAAAAATTGGAAGGTAATTTTTATTAACTCTTTCTTCAAATATGGTTAGTATATAATAGTTTTTTGTTGTCTTTATTTTGTAGTTGGTATTTTCTATTCCTTCTTGTATGCCAGAAAAATTTACCAAATTTCCTATTCTGTAAATTCTTAAAATATCTAAAATATCCCCCTTTGATAATCTAGTGTGTACGGCCATTTATCTTTTAAGAAAGATGACTTGTTAGTTTAGAAAGGGATTCATTAATAAGTTTTGAATTATGTGATTTTTTCAATTTTTTTTTTATTTTAAATTCTGTGTAATAAAGAGTTTTGTTGATTATTTCTTTTTTTAAATCCTCTCTTATCTTAAGCTCCATTTGAGAAGATAACTGTTTAAAACCTTTTTCTTTTCTTAAAAGTGAGTTTTTTATATCTTCTTCAATCTTTTTCTTTATTATTTTTGATTCATAAAGGGCTTCTTCATTAAGCTTTTTAATCTTAATAAGTGTAACCTCATATTTTTTACTTTGTTCATTGAAAATTTTTTCAGCATCCTCTTTGAGTTTTTTTGATTCCTCTAACTGAGATTTTAATTCTTCTATTTTATTATCTAGGTTTGTTAGCACAATACTTTTAACTGGTTTAAAAACCAATATTACAAAAATTACAAAAGAAACAGCTACCCATAGGGTGGCGTTATCAAGAATATTTAAATCTAAACTCACAGATCCCTCATTACTTTTTCAAATTCTTTTGGATCACTTTCTGTCTTTTCTCCTAGAATTTTTTCATAAAGATGGTTCGATAAGTCCATACAGATTTTAGGAATCTTATTTTGTATATCCCTCTTTGATTTAAGCAGTTCAGAATTAAGCTTTTCTTTCTTAGCTTCAAAATCCTTTTCAATTAGGCCTACTTCCTTTTCAAATATAATTTTATTTTTCTCAAACTCTTCTTTGATTTTATCATTAAAGCGAGTTTTTGCTTCGTTTAATTCTAAATCAATCTGGACAATTATATTGTCAATTTGTTCGTTTATTCTTTTTGTTTGAGATAAGTAGCTATTTATTGTTTGATCTCTTTTTTCTCGAATTCTTTTTAATTTTGGTATTAAGAAAAAGTGAATAAATAAAAATAAAATTGAAAAAGAGATGAATAGCCAAAAAATTTGTGAGCTGAATGAATCTGGGTTAAGCTGTGGCATCCCACCTTGCCCTTCTGCTCCTAAAACTTTATTAGAGAAAAATAGGAGAAAAAAAGTAAGACCAAACCTACTAAGCATTTAAAAAACGAATAGTAGTAGTAGTGCAATAATTAATGCAAAAAGTGCAAGTGCTTCGACAAGGGCAAAGCCTAGCATTGTCATTGTGAAGACATGCTCTCTTGCCTCAGGGTTTCTTCCAACAGCAGTTATAAAAGCTGAGAAAATAGAACCAATTCCAATTCCTGAGCCAATAACACCAAGTACTGCAATCCCTGCGCCTAATAGTTTAGCTGATTCAATATCCATAATTTTCTCCTTAAGTTTAAAAGTTAATGTAAATGTATTGCATCATTTATATACAAACAAGTTAATATTGCAAATACATATGCTTGTAAAAAAGCAATAACGATTTCTAGACCTGTTAAAGCAACAAGAAATGCAACCGGTAATGCCCCACCAATTATAAAACTATTAGCACCCAACACGAAAACAAAGCCTCCAATAACTTTTAATAGAGTGTGGCCAGCCATCATATTGGCAAATAACCTAACAGATAAACTTATAGGTCTGGAGAGGTATGATATAATCTCAATAGGAACTAATAATAAAAGCATAGGCTTTGGAACTCCACTTGGTGCAAAAAATTTTAGGAATTTTACTAGCCCATGTTTTGATATTGCAATTATTGTGACTGCTAAAAAAATGAAAAAAGCAATTGAAAAAGTTACAATAATGTGACTTGTCCAAGTAAAACTGTAAGGGAACATACCCAATAAATTCCCAACTAAAATAAACATGAATAAGGAAAAGATGAATGACAGATATTTCATACCAGATTTACCAACATTATCTAATATCATGTTGGCTATAAACTCATAAGATAATTCTAACAAAGATTGTTTTCTAGATGGGATAATATTAGAGCTTTTTAATCCTATAATCATAAATAAGAGGATTGAAGTAATTGTAACCAGCATTGCAAGAGAAGAATTTGTAAACGAAACATCATGTCCAAAAACTTCAATTGGTATTAAGGTTTTTATTTCAAATTGTGATAAGGGACTTGCCAATTAAATTTCCTTTAAATTTTTTATTTCAGTGACTTCATGGACTTTATTATGCTAATGAAGCCAGTAATGATTCCTAATAGCAAAAAAATTAAAAAAAATACAGGTTTTGTTGAAAAAATTTTATCAAAACCCAGTCCAATTAAAATTCCAACAATAATGGGAGAAATTAAGTCTAAGCTAATTTTCATTCCTAATCCAAAGCCTTTAGGATCTGTTTTTTTTTTGTATCTATTTTCTTCAATACTTTTTAGCCTATCTTTAAATTTTTCTAGATTACTACTCATTAGATTGCTTCCTGAAAGTCAACTTTTTCAAAGTCAACGGATACAATATCAGAAATACCTTTTTGTGGCATTGTAACACCATAAACTCTATCTATTGAAGACATTGTAATTTTGTTGTGCGTTATAAGTAAAAATTTTGTCTGGGTATTGTTTTTTAACTCATTAAGTATCAAACAAAACTTTTCAATATTTACATCATCTAAAGCTGCGTCTACTTCATCTAAAATACAAATGGGCGACGGGTTTATTAAAAAAATCGAAAAAATTAATGCTATGGCCGTTAAAGTTTTTTCACCACCAGATAATAAATTAATACTTGATAACTTTTTACCTGGAGGTCTTGCGAATATTTCTAAGCCGGTTTGAAGTGGGTCGTCTGATTTTACAAGTTCTAACTTTGCTTCTCCTCCATTGAATAATTTTTTAAAAAGGTCTGAGAAATTTTTATTAACCTTTTCATATGCAGATATTAGTCTATTTTTACCCTCAAGGTTAATTTTATTTATAGCTTGTCTTAATTTGTCTAATGCATCAACTAAATCATTTTTCTCAAGCTCAAGTTCATCTATCATTGATTGTATTTCTGACTCTTCTATTTTTGCTCTAAGATTCACAGGTCCCATTTGTTCCCTTTGAAAGGTTATTTTTTGCAAATAATTCCTAATTTCTTCATGTGTGTCTAATTTTTTATCAATTAATTCTTTTTCTTTTTCTAAATCTTCTGGTTGCTTATTTAGTCTTTTATAAATTAAATCTCTTAATTCTTTCTCTTTGATCTTAGTGTTTTCTAAAATACCATCTAACTTTGTGATTTCATTTCTTTGGTTTTCTCTTTTTTGCTCAACTTTAAGTAAACCTGTCTCAACTATTTTTAAGTCTTGAGCTATTTGATTTATAGAACTGTTATTTTTAACAAGTTCTGATTCATAAGAATTACAGTATCCCTGATAGTTATCAATTTTCTTTTGAATTTCATTAGGTAAGGTTGTTAATTTCTCCTCTTCCTGGAGATATTCTTTCTGTCTTTTATTATAAGTTTCAATTCGTTTCTTTATACTTAAAACATTTGTTTTACTTTTTTCAATATCGTTCTTTAGATATGTTTTATTTAGCTCATCCTTCATTATTAATTCTTTAATTTTGTTAATTTCTAATCTTTTTTGTTCTATTTGATTATCTAGCTCGCTAATTTTTTTTTCAAAACCTTCTTTATCGGTTTTTGATTTTCCATTGAAACTTTGGTCAAGCAAAAGTTCCTTTTCCTGTATTTCCTGAAGTTTTGATGCAATGCTAATTTCGTATTTTTTGAGTTCTTCATTTTTTTCCGTATTTTTTTGAATATTATATTTGATAAGTGTAATTTTTTCCTTTTGAATAGATATTTGAGAAATTATTAAATCTAAGTTTTTATAGTTCAATTCAAGATCTTTTTCTTCACCATACATTTTTTTATCAAGTGATTTGTTAATGATTTCTATAGATTTACTTTCCTTTTTTAAAGAAATTAACTTTGTATTTAAGCTTTTGATAGTTTCATTTAGTTCATTAATTTTAAGTTGAGAATCAATTATCTTTTTTTTTTGAAGGTTTTCTTCTGATATAAATCCATCCCATCTCCAAATACTTCCGTTTTTGTTAACTAACATTTGACCAACTTTAAGTTTTTTTTGTTCCTCAAGAACGTTATGTTTTTTTTCTACTAAAAAGATTTGTGAAAGAATAAGGTCTAACTCTCTTGGACCTTCAACATAGTTTGATAGGGGGTTTTTAACAGCCTCTAAATTATCAATTTTTTTACTTATCCATTTTTTAGACGATTTACTATTTAATGTAGCATCAAGCTCATGCATTAATGCTGCATAAACAGCACTTTCATAACCTGATTTAATTTTAATTAAGTTTACAATTGACTCTTTAGAAAGATTTGCATCTCCAATTAATTGATTAAGGGTTTTAATTTCAGTATCAATTTCAGTGAATCTTTTTAAGTTAATTTCAATATTTTCTTCAATTTTTTTTAATGATTCCTCGTTAGAATCTTTTGTAGTTCTATTGATACGAACAGAATCTTTAAGTGTGACAATACTTTTTTCAAACAGTGATTTTTTTGAATTTTTATTAGCAAGGATTAACTCCTCATTTTTTAAAGATTTTTCTAATTTTTTTATTTCTTCAGAAACACTTTTTATATTTTTTTTGTTTATTGTTTCTTCTTTTTTTAAGGAATCTTTTTCTTCTTTTAAGTTATCAGATTTAAACTCATCTCCAAGTGTTAGTTGAATTTCGTTTACATATATACTCTCAATATGCTTTACCTCATTTCTTAATCTCATTTCTTCTGATAACTCTGAATCTAATTTCTTCTTTAAATTAATGTTATTTAAAGAATTACTGATTTTTCTTTCGCATTCTATAATATAAATCTCTAGGTCTTTTAGATTTTTCAATTCATTATTTTTGTCTGTTTCAATTGTGTCAAGAAACCTTCTAATTTCTTCTTTTTTATTTTTAATCAGATCAAGTTGGTTTGAAAAGTTATTTTTGTGACTCTGAGTTTCATATAGTTTTTTGTTTAAATCATTTCTAACAGCTTGAAGTTTGTCGGAGTGAGTTCTTAGAGACTGAAATTTTTTCTTTTTCAAAGAAGACTCATTTATAAAATTTTCAAGATTTTGCCTTAGAGTTATAATATTTTTTGTGTAATCATCTAAATTATTTTTTAGGTCTTTCCACTCTGAGAAAATAAGAAGAGATTCATAAAATTTTATTGCCTTAGATAAGCTTTCATATCTTTCAGCTTGTCTTGCCTGTCTTGACAAACTTTTTTTTTGATCTAAAAGATTATCAAGATTTATTTGCACTTTTTCTAAATTTACGTCTGTAGATTGTAATTTGAGTTCTGATTCTCTTCTTCTTGCTTGCAAACCTGATATGCCTGCAGCATCCTCTAGAATAATTTTTCTTTCGATTGGTTTGTAGTTAATTACTTGATCTATGTTACCTTGAGTAATTATTGAACTTGATCTTGGTCCACTCCCAGAATCATAGAATAAAACACTTACATCTTTTGCCCTAACATCCTTGTTGTTTATTTTAAAAAATGATCCCACTCCTCTTTCAAGTATTCTGCTAATAATAACTTTTTTATCATCAATTTTAAGGTTTTGTGATCCATCAGCATCAAATTGGTCAAGTTCAATGCTGACTTCAGCAAAGTTTTTTGCTGGAATACTTTGTGTACCATTAAAAATTACATCATCCATCGAACTTGATCTAAGACTTTTTGAAGATGATTCTCCCATTACCCATCGGATTGCTTCAAAAATATTAGATTTTCCACATCCGTTGGGACCTATAATTCCAGTAACACCGTCTTCTATTAACAATTCGATTGGATGTGCAAATGACTTAAATCCAGATATCTTTAATTTATTTACTGTAAACAATTTGAATTAATTTAATAATGAGTCAATTTTTAATTTTAGAGCTTCAAATGTGAGGTCTCCATCATATTTTTTATTATTTATATATATTGTTGGAGTTGCGTTAATATCATATTTTTTAGAGGAACTTAGCCTTTCTTTTAAGATACCATCTTCAATTGATTTATTTCCTACACAAACTTTGATCTCATCATTTTTTAATCCACCTAATTTTGCAATTTTTAAAAGGGATTTGAAAGGATCTTGAGTGCTCGTCCAATCTTTTTGTTTTTTATATAAAACTTTTAAAAAATTAAAGAATCTATCATTTCCAGAACATCTTGCTATTACAGATGCCTTTAAGGCAAATTTATCTAGAGGAAAGTCCCTATATGTAAACACAATCTTTCCTGTATCAATATACTCCTTTTTAATTTTTGGAAACACCTCATTATGAAATTTGGCACAATGACCACATGTAAGAGAAGCGAATTCAACAATTTTGATAGACGCTTCTTTATCACCAATTTTCTTTTCTTGAAGGGCTTCAATTGTATCAACAATTCTTGATTCTACTTTATGGGTAATTAGAAAAAATAGTGCTAAAAAAGAAATAATTTTAAATGTTGAATTATTTGTTAACATAACTAGTTTTTACCATAAATACCTAAATTTGTAATGATTTTTTATACTTTATTATATCCACAACATTTCTTAAAAAAAAATGGTTTATTTTTTCTTTTATCTCAACGGTTGAATAAGAAAGTTCAAATAAACTAGCATTACTGCAACCAATTGTTAGTACGTTTTTTTTGTTAATTTTTTTTAAAGATAAAACATGACATTTTTTAGCATATTTTCTACCCACTATTGATGTCCAGTTCATTTTTATTTCTAATAATTGAGAATTACCGTTTTTATTAATCTTTTTAAAAATTTGCGGTAAAATAGTTGAAACTTTTTTTAGGTTATTTATATTTCTTTTTGCATTCATGAGATACGATTATGACATTACTTTAACTTTTAAGAAAGCATGGCAAAAAAAAATTTTGGATTGGTATTTTGCTAACAAAAGAGATTTACCTTGGAGAAAAAAAACTCACCAGAATTTTTATAAAATTTGGATTTCAGAAATTATGCTCCAGCAAACAACAGTTACGACTGTAATTCCTTTTTACAAAAGATTCTTAAAAAAATGGCCAAATCTTAAATCATTTTTTGATGCAACTGCTGAGGAAATTTTATTTGAATGGCAAGGTCTGGGATATTATCAAAGGGCAAAAAACTTGTTTAAGGCGAAAGAATTTCTGAAATCAAATAAACTAATCATTGATTCGAAAAATTTAATGAATATTCCAGGAATTGGTGACTATACTTCTAGCTCCATCTCGGCAATACTTAAAGATGAACCTTGTGCAGTGATTGATGGGAATATTGAAAGAATTTTGTTAAGAGTTTTTGATTTAAATCGGTCAGAAAAGAATTTTAAAAAAAATATTAGAAAAATAGCGCAAAAACTTACACCTTTAACAAATAATAAATATTACTTTCAGTCACTTATGGATTTGGCTAATATAATTTGTAAAAGTCGTGCGCCTCAATGTATTTTATGTCCAATCAAAAAATTTTGTAAAAGTAATGGAAGGATCAATTTTGAACCTAAAAAAAGGATTCTTAGATCTACGAAGGCGGGAGTAATTTTTTTAATTAGATTTAAAAATAAATTTCTAGTGGGAAAATCACAAAAAAAAATTTTACAAGGTTTATACGAACTTCCTACTTCTGAATATGTTGAATATCAAGAAATTACAGAGATAGATGAAATATATAAAAATCAAATAAAAAACTGGAAAAAAAAATATAAAATTTCTGAAAATTTAAGAGTTATAAGTACCTTTGAACATAATTTTAGTCATTTTCATTTGAAAGTCCTTATGGTTGAGATATTATTAAATAAAAAAAAGAAACTTGGAGGCTTTTTATGGTTT
>NZGH01000015.1 GCA_002690875.1 Rickettsiales bacterium | reverse complement strand
TTAGAAGATTTTTCAAATATTCTTAATTATTCGAATAAAAACAAATTCATACAAGATTTTAAAAAATTCAACTCAACTTTTAATAAAATTATATTTTTAGTTAATGAAAACTTCACAACATTCTATGAATTTCAAATGTTAATTTTTTTTTATATAACTAAAAATAATGAAATAGAGAAATATAGAAATTTTTTATTTAAAACAAAAAAAAAAGTCGACATTGCAGAAACTGTGTTTATTGAAATTTTCTTAAAAAAGTGTAGTTTTGGTTTAAATAAAATTTCAAAAATTCAGTATTTATTTAATTTATTAAAGGAACTAATTAAAAAATGATTTCAAAAATTTTAATTTTTTTAACACTTATAGCTATTCTTAATTTTCTAATGTACTTATCGATAACTTTTAATGAAAACATATCTTATTTAATTTTAAACATCTTAATTTTTCTAAATTTAGTAATTATTAATTCGTTAAAAAAACTAGAAAATAAAAATTATAGTCAACCTAAAAAAGAAGTTTCAGCAGATGATCATCCGATTATTAAAGCAGCAAGAGAGAGATTAAATAAGTAATTATTGGTTCAAAAAAGTTTTTAGACATAAGGCTGTATCGTTTTTTTCCTTTTTGATTAAATTTTCTACTGTTCCTTCAAAAAGAACATACCCACCTTTGTCCCCACCTTCTGGACCTAAATCAATAACCCAATCTGAAGAATTTATCACATCAAGATTATGTTCAATTACAACCACTGTATTTTTTTTATCAACAAAGCTATGTAAAATTTCTAAAAGTTTACTTACATCATGGGTATGCAAGCCAGTTGTTGGTTCATCTAAAATATAAATTGTTTTTCCTGTTGACCTTTTTGATAATTCTTTTGCTAGTTTTATTCTCTGTGCCTCTCCACCTGAGAGTGTTGTAGCTGATTGACCTATTTGTATATACCCTAAGCCAACATCCTTTAATGTCTTAAGTTTTGAAGAAATTGAGGGTATAGCTTTGAAAAAAATAAGTCCTTCATCAACAGTCATTTTCAGAACATCACTAACACTTTTATTTTTAAACTTTATTTCTAATGTTTCTCTATTAAATCGATTGCCTTTACAAAGATCACATTTAACAAATACATCAGCCAGAAAATGCATTTCAATTCTTATCATACCGTCTCCTTGACAATTCTCGCATCTTCCTCCTTTTACATTAAATGAAAATCTACCAGGTTTATACCCACGCATTTTTGATTCAGGAAGATTGGCGTACCAGTCACGTATAAATGTAAAACAACCTGTGTAAGTTGCTGGGTTTGATCTTGGCGTTCTTCCAATAGGACTTTGATCAATCTCAATAATTTTGTCAACTAACTCATCCCCTAGTAGTGATTCATATGGAAGAGACTTTAAGTTTGAGTTATTAATTTTTTTTGATAGTGCTTTATAAAGAGTCTCAATTATTAATGAAGATTTTCCTCCTCCAGAAACACCAGTTATGCATATAAAATTATTTAGGGGAAATTTGATGTTTATATTTTTTAAATTATTCCCTTTTGCACCTTTAACTTGTATAAAGTTATTAAGCTCTAGATTTCTTTTTTTTGAAACTTTTACGTCTAATTCATTAGATAAATATTTAGCGGTTATACTTTTTTTATTTTTTATTATTTGATCTAAATTTCCTTCTGCAATTACATTTCCACCATTTACTCCAGCTTCGAGGCCAATGTCAATTATGTAATCTGAAGCACGAATTGTTTCTTCATCATGTTCTACAACAATCACAGAATTACCAAGGTCCCTGAGTTTTTGGAGAGTTTTGATTAATTTTTTGTTGTCTCTTTGATGAAGACCAATTGAAGGCTCGTCCAAAACATAAAGAACTCCAGTTAAACCTGAACCAATTTGTGAAGCAAGTCTAATTCTTTGACTTTCACCACCAGATAATGTTGTAGAACTTCTTGAAAGTTGTAAATACCCCAATCCAACATTATTTAAAAAGGAAAGACGATCAATTATTTCCTTAATAATTCTAGAAGAAATTATTTTCTGATATTCAGATAGATCATCTTCCAATTCTTTAAACCACTTCAAGGCTTTATCAATTGACAATTTAGTTATATCAAATATGTGTTTGTTATTTATTTTCACTGCTAAAGCTTCTTTTTTCAGTCTTGTGCCTGAACAAGCTTCACATAAAAACTTATTCATATATTTTCCTAATTCCTCTCTTTGCCAAACATCAGACCTTCTAAGTTTTTTTTCTAAAAACCCAATTACTCCAAAATACTCTTCATTATAACTCCATCCGTTATAAGAATTAAAAAAACTTAAGTTTTTAGAATCCCCAAACATAATTAGTTTTTTCTTATCCTCTGGTAATTCTTTCCAACTTGTTCTAGGGCTTATTGAACAGTGTTTTGATACTTCTAAAATGAGATCTTTGTAAAATTGATTATTTTTTTTCCAAGGTGATACTGCACCTTCAATCATTGAAAGATTATCGTCTGCAATTATAAGGTCTGGATCAAACTTTTCTTTGAAGCCTAGCCCATCACATTCATTGCATGCACCATTAGGACTATTAAAGGAAAATAGTCTTGGTTCAATTTCTTCAATTGTAAAACCAGAAATTGGGCATGCAAATCTTGATGAAAAGACATGATTGATTGATTTATCAACATCATAAAAGTAGATTATTCCGTCAGAGAGATTCAATGCAGTTTCAATTGATTGAGAAATTCTTGATTTATATTTTTTGTCAATTTGAACTCTGTCTACAACTACTTCAATGCTGTGCTTAAAGTTTTTTTTTAAGACAGGTAGGTTTTCTGATGTATAAATCTCATTATCAATTCTAAATCTTATATAACCTTTTTTAATTAAATCTGATAATTCTTTTTTAAACTCACCTTTTCTATTTCTTACTATGGGAGAAAGTAAATAATAAAAACTTTTTTTTTCTAATTTAAAAAAATCATCTATAATTTCTTGAACACTCATTGATTTAATTTCTTTTCCAGTTTCAGGGGAATATGGTTTTCCAATTCTTGCAAATAAGACTCTAAAATAGTCATATATTTCTGTTACTGTTCCAACAGTAGAGCGTGGGTTTTTAGATGTAGTTTTTTGATCAATTGATATTGAAGGGGATAATCCTTCAATTAAATCAACATCTGGTTTTTCCATCATGTTTAAAAATTGTCTTGCATATGATGATAAACTTTCGACATACCTTCTTTGTCCTTCGGCATATATAGTGTCAAAAGCTAATGAGGATTTTCCTGAACCTGACAGACCAGTTATAACTACAAATTTATTTTTAGGAATTTGTAAATTAATATTTTTAAGGTTATGTTGTCTTGCACCAATAATTTTAATACAATTCATTGATATTTTTTTACTTACACTTTTCATGTTTTTTCAGATAGTTTATAAAATTATAATATGTTATTATTTATCTAATTAGTATGGCAGGTTCAATAAACAAAGTTATATTATTGGGAAGGTTGGGCGCTGACCCTGAAATTAGGGTTTCTCAGGAAGGTAATAAAATTGCCAGATTCTCAGTTGCTACAAGTGAAACATGGAAAGATAAGAGTACGAGCGAAAAAAAAGATAGAACTGAGTGGCATAAAATAGTCATATTTTCTCCTGGTTTATCAGAGATAGCTGAAAAATACTTAAAAAAAGGCTCACTAATTTATATAGAAGGACAGTTACGGAATAGAAAATACACAGACCAAAGTGGAATGGAAAAGAATATCTCTGAGATCGTTCTTCAAGGCTATAATACTACCCTGACAATGATAGATAATAGAAATAATTCTGATATTAAAAATGAATTGTCATCTCCAAGCCTAGACAATTCTACAACAGAAAAAAATGTAACTTCAGATTTCGACAGTATTAATGTTGAAGACGAAGTCCCTTTTTAGTAAATATTGATGATTGACGACTTTACCCCCGAAGAACCAAATTTTAAAGACACAGAGCGTATAGACATTGAAAAGGAGATGGAAAGTTCCTTTTTAGATTACGCAATGAGTGTAATTGTATCAAGAGCACTCCCAGATGTTTGTGATGGGCTAAAGCCCGTCCATAGAAGAATTATTTATGCTATGAACGAAGCAGGATATGTTTCAGGCAAACCTTCTAGAAAATCTGCTAGAATTGTTGGAGATGTTATGGGTAAATATCATCCACACGGAGATTCAGCAATTTACGACGCAATGGTCAGGTTGGCACAAGAGTTTAGCATGAGAGTTCCTCTTGTTGATGGTCAAGGAAATTTTGGTTCCATGGACGGAGACTCTGCCGCAGCGATGAGATATACAGAAGCTAAGCTCTCTCCGATATCATCATACCTTGTGAATGATATTAATAACGAAACTGTAGCATATAAAGAAAATTATGATGGAACAACTTTAGAACCAGAATTACTTCCTGCAGAATTTCCTAATTTATTAATTAATGGATCCGAAGGTATTGCAGTTGGAATGGCGACAAAAATACCTCCGCATTGTCCTACAGAAATAATAAATGCATGTTGTAAATTTGTAGATAACCCTGAAATATCAGATGATGATTTATTAAATCATGTTCATGGACCAGACTTTCCAACTGGAGGAATAATAGTAGGTAAATCAGGAATACGAAGTGCATATTTAACAGGAAAGGGATCAATTTTAATTAGGGGAAAAACAAGTATTGAAACAACAAAAAAAGGAAGAAACTCAATAATTATTAATGAGATTCCATTTGCTGTGAAAAAATCAAATTTAATAGAGACAATTGCCAAAGTTTCAAGAGACAAGATTATCGAGGGAATTTCAGAACTTAGGGATGAGTCAAATAGAGAAGGAGTGAGAGTTGTAATTGATTTAAAAAGAGATGCTCAATCAGAAGTAATTCTCAATCAACTGTTTAAATTTACTCCTCTTCAAACTTCTTTCGGAATAAATATGTTGGCTCTTAATAAAGGTGTTCCCGAGCTTTTAAATCTAAAAAAATCAATAAGACTTTTTGTTGAATTTAGAAAAGATGTAATTTTTAAACGAACAAAATTTCACTTAAAAAAAACTAGGGAGAAAGCCCATGTGCTTTTAGGATTATCTGTCGCTTTAGAAAATATTGATAAGGTAATTGAAATTATTAGATCTTCGAAAGATACGAATGAGGCAAAAAAAAATCTTTTAAACCAAAAATGGTCACTACCAAATGACAAATTTATACTTTCTTTTATTAATTCAGAAAATAAAAGTTCATTAATAGAAAAAAACTCATTTAAGTTGTCTGATATTCAAGCTAAGTCGATTTTAGAAATTCGATTAAGTAGACTGACAAGTCTTGAAAGGTCAAAGCTCTCTGAAGATCTCCATGAATGTGTAAAAATGATAGAGGATTACCTTGAGATATTGTCTTCATCTAAAAGATTAAATTCTGTTCTTATCAATGAACTCAATGAGATAAATTCAAAGATTGATTCTCCTAGAAAAACTGAAATATCTGAGAGTGAGGAAATTATTGATGACGAGTCACTGATAACTTCTGAAGATGTAGTGGTTACTTTAACTAATACTGGTTACATAAAAAGAGTACCTCTTAATTCTTACAGGTCACAAAAGAGAGGAGGTAAAGGTAGAGCAGGCATGACTACTAAAGAAGAAGATTTTGTAAATGAAGTTTTTGTTGTTAATACTTTAACACCATTACTGTTTTTTTCGTCAATGGGAATTGTTTACAAGTTAAAAACTTATAAACTTCCATCTGGTAGCCCAACTTCAAAAGGTAAGGCTCTTGTTAATTTACTTCCGTTGAGATCTGGCGAAAAAATAACTACAACGATGCCTTATAATCTTTCTGATAAAAAAAATAATATTATTTTTGCAACTTCACTAGGAAATATAAGAAGAAATAAGTTAAATGACTTTCACAACATAAACGCAAACGGAAAAATAGCTATGAAACTTAAAGAAAAAGACAACTTAGTTAATGTTGTCGTATGTTCAGATAGAGATAATATTTTTATGTCTTCACGTTTAGGTAAGTGTGTTCGTTTTTCCTGTAAAGACCTAAGAATTTTTTCTGGTCGTTCTTCTGTTGGAGTGAGGGGGGTAAAACTTTCTAGTGAAGATTCTATTATTTCACTCGCTATACTGAATGGTTTTGATTTTGTTGTAGAAGAAAGAGATGAGTATCTAAAAATCTGCTCAGCAGAAAGAAAAAATGAAAATTTTGAAAGAGAAATACTTGATGAAAAAAAATTCTCTTTATTAAAAGTAAATGAGGAATTTATTTTAAGTGTAACTGATAAAGGTTTTGGAAAAAGAAGCTCTTCTTATGAATATAGAAAAACAAGTCGAGGTGGAGTAGGTATTGCTAACATGCAACTAACAGAAAGAAATGGAAATGAGGTTGTTGCCTCTTTTCCAATTTCTGATAAAGACCAGTTAATGTTAGTTACAGATAAGGGAAAATTAATCAGGTGTCCTGTTAATGATATAAGAATTGCAGGAAGACAAACCCAAGGGGTTACTTTGTTTAATGTTTCTGATGGTGAAAGAGTAGTTTCTGTAGCAAAACTTGAAGAAAATGAATGAACACCAAACAATAACAGGTATTTATCCAGGTACTTTTGATCCTGTAACTTTTGGACATTTAGATATTATTGAAAGAGCGTGTAATATTGTTGATGAATTAGTTATAAGTGTTGCTGAAAATATTCACAAAAAACCATATTTTACAGTTAATGAGAGAGTCCTAATGATTCAGGAGTCATTAAAACTAATTGACACAAATAAATGTTTGATTGAAGTTGTTGGTTTTGATAATTTGTTAGTCGATCATGCTAAAAAGTTTAATGCAAAAGTAATTATAAGAGGTTTAAGAGCAGTTGCTGATTTCGAATATGAGTTCCAAATGGCTGGCATGAATTCAAAATTAGCGCCTGATGTTGAAACTATATTTTTAATGGCATCTGAAAACCTTCAACTTACTTCTGCTAGATTTGTGAAAGAGATTGCATTTCATAGTGGAAAGATTAACAACTTTGTACCTGATCATGTAATTAAAATGTTTAAAAAAAAGGAAAGTAGTTGATGCCCAAATTTTTTGTAAAATTTTTATTAATTTTTTTTGGAATTTTCATTGGCAATTCTAAAGCAGCAGAACCAGTGACTATTCAAATGCTATTAGAAAAAGGAATTGTAGTAATAGAAACATATCCTGAAAAAGCCCCAAAGACAGTAAAAAGAATCACTGAATTAATAAATCAAGGCTTCTATGATGGTCTCACTTTTCATAGAGTAATTTCTGGGTTTATGGCCCAAGGTGGAGATCCTGAAGGTAATGGTACAGGTGGTAGTGGGAAAAATATTGTTGCTGAATTTAATGACATTAAACACGAGAGAGGTATTGTGTCAATGGCACGTAGTAATGATCCTGATTCTGCAGACAGTCAATTTTTTATTTGTTATGACTCTCATCCTTTTCTTGACGGTAAATATACAGCATGGGGAAAGGTGATTGAAGGTATGAATATTATTGACAGAATACCTGAAGGAAAAGGACCTAACGGTCAAGTTCTTAGTAATTCAACAAAAATAATTACAATGAGAATAAAATAAAAAAATTTTTTGTTGTTAAATATCTAATATTTCATTATATCCTATAAATGAATATGCGCCCGTAGCTCAGCTGGTAGAGCACTCCCCTTTTAAGGGAGTTGTCATGAGTTCGAACCTCATCGGGCGTGCCATATTAGATATTTAGTATGTTAGCCAAGATAAAAAATTATTTCTTAACTGGTGTTTTAGTTTCCGCACCAGTCTTTATAACTTTTTGGATTGTTTTTTCTCTTGTAAAGTTTTTCGATCAACTGATAACACCACTTATTCCCTATTATTTAAACCCTAACTACTATTTACCGAGAGATGTTCCAGGTTTAGGACTTATTATACTCGTAACCTTACTAGTATTTATAGGATTTATTACAGCAAGTTTTTTTGGTTCTTTCATTATAAAAAAAACAGAATTAATAATTAATAAAATTCCTTTCATTAAATTTTTTTATAAAACAATTAAACAGATTATTGAAACAATTTTTAAAAACAATTCTAACGCTTTTAGAGATGTAGTTTTATTAGAATACCCCAGAAGAGGTATTTGGGTTTTGGGTTTTACAACCGGTATAGTTAAAGGTGTAGTTGAAAAAAAAATTAATAAGCAATTAATTAATGTTTTTGTTCCTACAACGCCAAACCCAACATCTGGTTTTCTTTTAATGGTTCCTAAAAATCAATTAAAATACCTAAATACAAAGGTTGACGACGCTTTAAAAACAATAGTTTCAGCAGGAATTATTGATTTGAAATCTAAGCAGAAAAATAATTAAGAAACTCTTTTTCCCCATAAAAAGTATTAATCAAAAAATCAATTTTATGTTTATTTGCTCTTGTATCATTGAGTAACAATTTGCAGTCACTTTTTACACTTTCTAAAAAATCTATGTCCTCATAAGGTAAAAAGAACTTCCATTTTGGAAGTCCAGATTGATTAGTTCCAAAAAAATCTCCCGACCCTCTCAAAAACATGTCTTTTTCTGATATTTCAAAACCATCATCGCTATTCTTTAAAATTAGAAGCCTTTTTAATGACATTTCAGATAGATTCTGATTATGCATAAGTACACAATTTGATTGCTTGTTACTTCGTGAAATTCTTCCTCTTAATTGGTGAAGTTGAGCTAAACCAAATCTATTAGCTTCCTCAACTATCATGAGTGTAGCATTTGGAATATTAATTCCAACTTCAACCATTGTTGTCGATATTAAGATCATTTTTTTCCCATTTTGAAATTCTTTCATATTTTTATAAATCATTTCATCTGACATTTTTCCATGTATTAAACTTACTTTCTCTTTAAATATTTTTTTAAGATAATCAAATCTTGATAAAACAGTTTCGGTTTCGTTATCTTGAGATTCCTCGTCATTTCCTATATTAGGTAAAATCCAAAATACTTGTTCATTTTTTTTTAGTTTTCTTTTTATCCCATTTATTAGGTTGGCAATACTTTTTTTACTAATTATCGAGGTTATTACTTTCTTTCTATTTTTCGGTTTTGTTTTAATAATTGATACGTCAATTTCTCCATAAAGAGCAAAGGATAAACTTCTTGGAATTGGAGTTGCAGACATAATTAATATATGACAATTACTTGATTTTTCTAAAAGTTTGATTCTCTGATTCACTCCAAATTTATGTTGCTCATCAATTACAACTAATCCCAATTTTTTAAAATGTAGTGATTTGTTATAAACAGAATGGGTTCCAATTAGCAATTGGACTTTATTATTATCAATTTTATCAATGATATTTCTTTTATTTTTTGATTTACTAGTTAATAATTCTATTTGAATATTATGTTTTTTTAAAATTTCCGTGAAATAATTAAAATGTTGTTTTGCAAGTAATTCTGTTGGAGCCATTAAAACACATTGATATCCAGAGTTAATTACATCAGCAATCACTAAAAGAGAAACAATTGTCTTTCCTGAGCCAACATCACCTTGAATTAACCTATAAATTTGTTTTTTACTTAAAAGTTCACTTTTAATTTCTTCAATTGTTCTTAGTTGATCTTTTGTTAATTTAAACTCTAGGGATTCAATTATTTTTTTTGATAATGAAAAACTCTTAACATAATAATTATTACTTTTTACTTTATTTTTTTTTAATTTGTTAAAAATTAAAAAATTTGATAATAGTTCATCATAAGCAAGTCTTTCTCTATATATTTTAAAATCATTATAATATTCTTTTCTTGGACAATGTATTTTAATTAGGGAGTTTTTAAAACTTTGCCATTGGTATTTTTTAATAATATTTTTCCCAATCCACTCAGTAGGTAAAGATACTTTTTGTAATATTTTTAAACTTTCTAATATTAGTTTTCTGAAGTATTTTTTATTTATTTTTTTTCTTGCTAAATTATATAGTGGTTCCATTTCCTCAAAAATATCAATTTGTTTTTCATTAATTACTTCATAGGGATGAATAAATTGGAATGTATTTGAAAAAAAATGAAGTTTTCCTGATATTCTATAATATGAACCAACATTCAATTTATTGTACATAAATCTCTTAAAATTTCCAAAATAAAGAATATTTACCTTCTGATTAAATTTGTTAGTCGCAATAATTTTATAAGGAGATTTACTATTGAATGGTTTAACGTGATTTATTATTTTTAAGTCAATAGTAACTATATTGTTTATATCTACTAATTCTATTTGGCTTTTAAGATTTTTTTGCAATATTTTTATTGGTCTCTGGGTTAGTATATCAATATTTCTATTTCCAAAGTAATTTTTAATGCTTGTTATTTGTAAGCTTTTTCCTTTAATTTCATGAAAAATATTTTGTTTTATAAGATCCATTAAATATACTAGTTTATTAATTAATTATTATCACTAATGACAAAAAATCTCTTTAAAAAAAAAATTTTACATAGAGCTAAATACAGAGGAATAAAAGAACTTGATATAATTTTTAAAAATTTTTTATTATCTTATGAAGATAAAATTACTGACGAAGAACTTTACGAACTTCAAGAAATTCTAAATCTCCCTGATAGCGAATTATTAGATATTTTATATAAAAAGGCAAACATACCATCTAATCTAAAAAATGGAATTTTAAAAAAAATCTTAAAAAACTGTTATAATGAAGATTGAAATTAATGAAAAAAAAAAAATTAATCTCTATGATGATTCAATTCAAATTTTTTTATCATTAATATCAAATAAAAAAAAAGTTGCTTTTTTCACAGCGAATCATGAGGAGGCGATAAAACTTAAAAATAAAATTAAATTGTTTGACCCTTTTGTAGAGATATTAGTCTTTCCTGATTTAGACTGTTCTTTTTTTTCAAATGTTTCACCTACAAAACCAATATTACTTGAACGAATTAAAACTTTATTTAAACTGATCACTTCAAAAAAAAAAAGAATAATTTTTATTGGTCCAATTAATTCATTAATAACTAAAACTATAAAAAAAAAGAATCTTAATTTTTTTGATATTTTTGATAATTCAAAAAATACTTATCTTAAGTTAAGTAATTTCTTAAAACAAAATAACTATGAATTTGTTGATACTGTTAGAAGTAAAGGTGAATGTTGTGTAAGAGGACAAATTATTGATATTTTTTCTCCTTTAGAGAATAAACCAGCTCGAATTTTATATAATTTTGAGGAAGTTGAGACTGTAAATTTTTTTGATATCTATTCTCAAAATAATTGTGGAACCATAAATAACTATTTAATATCACCTACATCTGAGATTATTTTTAATACTGACTCTATAAAAAATTTTAGAGAAACATTCAGAAAATTTAAAATTAAAGATAAGGATGATTTTTATAAATCAATTTCTAATCAAAATATAATTCCAGGCTCTGAACAGTTTTACCCAATATTATATAATGAATACGATTCGATTATTGATTATTTAGATTATTTTGATTTTTTTTTTAAAGAAGATTCAATTATTGATTTTGAAGATAAGCATAGTAAAGTTATTAAAGATTTACCAAGTTATGAAAAAGAAGTATCAAAGGAAAGCAATTTTTTTGAAGATAAAAATATAATTAGAAATCAGATTAAAAAAAAAAATACATTTATCTTCTCAAAAATCAGTAATAAATCCGAAACATATTTTTTTTCAGAAAAGTTATTTTTTAATCAAAATAAAAAAGAGAATCTTAAGACTTTAAAAAATTTTTTTTTATCAACAGATTTTGAAAAAATATTTTTTTGTTACGACAGCGTTGTTAATAAAAAAAATATCGAAAGACTCTATGAAAACTTCAATATTATTTTTGAAAGGTTATTTGCAATAAATGATTCTTCAAAGAAATTTAATATTATAAATCTTTCAATCGACTCTAGTTTTATTTTAAATCAAAATAACAAAAAATTATTATTCTTATCAGATTATGATTTTTTTAAAAAAATAACAAAAAGAAAAACTAGTACTGAAATAAATGATGATAATATTATTAGTGAATTTAGTCAGCTCAATTTTGGTGATTTAATTGTCCATATTGATCACGGTGTTGGAAAGTTTAATTGTCTTAAAAAAAAAAAAATAAATGATATTGAACAAGAGTTTATAGAACTACTTTATCATAATAATGATAAACTCTTAATACCAATCGAAAATCTAGAGTTAATTTCTAAATATGGCTTTAGTAATGCAAATGTTAGGCTTGATAAATTAGGTCTTCAAAACTGGCAATTTAAAAAAGCAACCTTAAAAAAGAAAATCAGGCAAATCGCTTCTGATTTGATTAATACTGCAGCAAAAAGAAAATTGATTAAATCCCTAGAAATCAATCCCAATAAAATTGAATATGAAAAGTTTTCCTCTCTATTTGAATTTACCGAAACATCCGATCAAATGAAAGCAATAGAACAGATCGAAAAAGATTTTAACTCCTCAAAAGCAATGGACAGATTAATCTGTGGTGATGTTGGATTTGGAAAAACAGAGATTGCAATGAGAGCTGCATTTTTAGTCTTATCTTCAGGTTATCAAGTAGCTGTTATTTGTCCTAAAGTTTTATTAGTAAATCAACATTTTAAAACTTTTATAAAAAGATTTAATGGTTTTGGTTACATAATTGAAAAAATTTCAAGATTTGAAAAAATCGGGAAAAAAAAAAAAATTATAGAGCAACTAAAACTTGGCTTGATTGACCTAATCATTGGTACTCATGCAATATTATCTGAAAATATTAATTTTAATAAATTAGGACTAATTATAATCGATGAAGAGCAAAGTTTTGGTGTTGAACAAAAAGAAAAATTAAAAAAAAAACAACCTAATTCTCATATTCTTACATTAACTGCAACACCAATACCTAGAACACTTCAGTCTTCACTATTAAAAATGCGTGATATCAGTCTTATTAAGACTCCACCTTTGAATAGACAAAACGTTAAAACTTATTTAATGTTTTACGAGGATAATTTACTAAAGAATTTAATAAATAAAGAGCTCGAAAGAAAAGGACAAATCTTTTTTGTAACTCCAAGAATTAAAGAAATTCAAGACCTGGAAAAAAAACTAAAAAGAAACTTCCCGTCAATAAATTATTCGATAATTCATAGTAAGTTAAATGCCGTTGATATAGAAAAGATTTATAACAATTTTTTTGAAAAAAAAATTGACCTTCTTTTATCAACTGCAATGATTGAATCTGGTTTAGATATTTCTAATGTGAATACTATTATAATTAATAAACCCTACTTATTTGGTTTATCACAACTTTATCAGTTAAGAGGAAGGGTAGGGAGGTCGTCAATACAAGCTTATGCTTATTTATTATTAGAGAAAAATACACACTTAAGTGAGGAAAGACTAAGAAGATTACAACTAATTTCAAAAATAGATAGTCTTGGTGCTGGATTTTCTATAGCTGCGAACGATTTAGACATTAGAGGTGCCGGAAATATTGTTGGTTCGGAACAATCTGGACATATTAAAGAGGTTGGTATTGAATTGTACTATAAAATGCTTAATGAAGCGATCAGTGAACTAAAAAATGAAAAAATTTCATCAAATGATTGGTCACCAATCATTAATTTAGGATTTTCTTATAATATTCCAGATGATTATATAATAAATTTAGATTTAAGAATGCAGATTTACAGAAAAATATCAGGAACTAACGAATTGTTAGAATTAAAAAAAATAATTAGCAATTTAGAGGATAGATTTGGGAAATTTCCTAAGTTATTTAATAATTTATTTAAGATTATAGAAATTAAAATATTATGTAAAAAACTCAATATTATAAAAATAGATAATTCTGCTGACGGTTTTGTTTTTAAGTTAAGAAACATTGAACTAGATTATATAGATAATCTCATAAGTCTTGCTAAAAATAGTCCGGAGAAAATTAAACTTTTGCCTAATTCAAAGTTAATTTACATTAGCAAAAAATATGATAATTTTGAGAGAGTGCTTGAATTAAAAAAATTTTTAGAATCTTTAATGAAAAATGTTAAATAAAAATCAAAATAGTTTTTTCCAATTGAATAGGTATAACCTTATTCCTTTTGTAGAGGGCTTAGATATTTTTTTAAATTTTTCTATAGTTACATTCTTGTCAATTTTCTTCCTTGCTGAGTATGATGACAAGTATTCATTACCAATTATAATATTCATTATTTGTATTTCTTTTTTTTCAAGAATTTTTTTTATTCCACTTTACAAAAAGTTTTCTTATTTTATAAAAAATAAAAAACTTAATTTTTTATATCTTCTAAGTATAGTCTATTTTGTTCCTATTCTTCTACCAAGCAGTTTTATAGCTATTTCTCTTCCTATTTTTATTTTTTGTAGGTTTTGTTTGGGAATTTTATTTTCATCCATAAATTTTAATTATTTGAGTTTAAGTCTTGATAAGAATGAAGACTCATATTTTGTTAAATACTCACTCTTAATAATAATTGGTATGATCTTAGCGAGCTTTTTGTATTTATTTGTAGACGATTTTTTTTCAAATAATCAACTTAACGAATGGGCTTGGAAAGTTGTTTATTTATTACTTTTTTTGATAACAGCTTTAACAAGTATAGTTTTAAAAATAAAGAATAAATCTATCTACGTTAATTTAAATCTAATTGATAGTTTTGATGAGCAAATCTTATCAAGAAGAGTAAAAAAATTCTTTTTTACAAACATTTATATTTTGATTTCTTTGCTTTCATTTATTTTTTTTTCTTCAAATAAATGGTTACCAAAATTCGCTAACCCAGAAAATATGCAATTTCTTGAGTTTAACATAGTTTTTCTAATGGTTATTTTTTTAATATCAATATTTATTTTTCCTCTAGTTAAATTGGTAGGTAGAAAAAGGTTAAGTAATTTTTTGGGTTTCAGTATAGTAATTATTTGTTTTATTTCTTTTTTCTTTGAATATACTTCTAGTTTCAGTATTGACCTACTTAAGTTTTTTATTGCCCTTGTATCGAGTTTTTCAATATGCATATGTTTTCTTAATGCTAAAAACTTAAAAGACTTTGGAGTTGTTAATGCTAATGTTATTCAAAATTTATATTTTTTCATATTATCAATAATCTCCCCTTTATTATTTTATTATTTCATTAACAATTCAATAAGCTATAATATTATATATTTAACGATAGGTTTGTTTTTTGTTGTAAGTTTAGCTTCTACTTTTTATGTCAAAGATAAGTAAAATTTCCGCGTCTCATATTCTTATAATGCACAAGGATTCACAGAACTCTAGATCGGAGCTAACCTCAGAGGAAGCTAAGAAGCAAATCGATGGTATATATAATAATATTAAGAGGGGAAGTATTAAATTTGCAGATGCTGCCGTTCAACATTCTAGTTGTCCTTCTGGACAATCTGGGGGTAACTTAGGAGAATTTACAAAAGGTATGATGGTAAAGGCATTTGAGGATGTAGCGTTTTCATTGGATATTGATCAGATGAGTGAACCCTTTGAGTCTGAATTTGGATTTCATATTGTAAAAAGAGACAATTAACTATTTTTGTTAAGCAACCCTATATTTAATGAGTAAAGGGGAGAAAATACTCATTGCTTTTTTTTATTTTTTGCTATGAGCGTTAATGTAAATTAAAGACTATCCTAATTTTAGATTAAACTCTTATTTCAATATAATTTTCAAAAATTCACAATAACCTTGTTCAATGAAATTGATTATCTTTAAAAAAATATCCCAATAAATCTTGTAATTTGGTTTTTTATGTAAAAATTTGATTTATAATGTTAATTATATGAAAACCTACTTAAATATACTAACTTTTTTCATATTCTGTATTTTGTTATTTGATTTGTTTCAAATGCGCAGTTTTAAAAAAAATGTAAAAGAAAATTTAGATCTTATAAGTTCTCAAATAGCAGATTTGGATGAAGATATTCACCTATTGGAGGACTTGATCGATAAGAATAAAGATTAACAGAATATGAATATGATGCTCAGAATTGATTAAGATATTTGTGATATTTTGAGTACAATTTTATTAATTTTTATAAGGAGTAAATAATGGCTTG
>NZGH01000014.1 GCA_002690875.1 Rickettsiales bacterium | reverse complement strand
TTTTACATCTTTAGCTGAAACTTTACTTCCATCAGAAAACCTTGCTTCCTTTCTAATTTTAAATGCTACCCACGATCTATCAGGTGGAACTTTTACTCCTTCAGCAATTAAACCATACTGACTAAATGGCTCATCAAAAGAGGATTTCATTAAGGTTTCAAAAAGGTATCCCGCTTGATAAGCCGGCACCCCCTTTAAGATATAAGGGTTCAAATTGTCGAAAGTGCCTATAGAAAATCTATTTATTTTTCCACCTTTAAAGGCACTTTCGTTAGCATAGTCAAATTTTTTAAAATTTTTTGGATATTTCAGATCACCGTGCATTGCAATCCCATGCTTATAATCAAGGGTTTTTGAGTGAATATTTTTTAGTAAAATTACTTGGCTAAAAGAAGCAATAATTAAAAAGTATAGAAATTTATAAGAGAGTTTATTTAATTTCATTTAATAATCCTAATATAGTCTTATGGTGATTGGAGTCATAAGATGCAACCACCTTTCCATTAGAATCTAAATTTAATTCGTTACCATTCCAATCACTTATACATCCACCAAATTCTTTAATTAAAAAAGCCTGAGCCATGTAGTCCCAAGGTTTCATATTTGCTTCGACTATCAAATCTACTTTTCCTGAGAGCAGAAGTCCATAGGCATAGCAATCCGTTCCAAAAACAGGAATTTTTACTTTTTCATAAATATTTTTAATTTTTTTTTGCTGTTTATCGTTGAACATTAAGAGTGAGGTAGAGGACATAATTAAATCACTAAATTTTTTTTTTACCTTTCTAATTTTACATTTTTTTTTATTTAGGTATACACCAAATCCTTTTACACCAAACCATCTTTGGTTCATTATAGGAATATCTATCAGACCCATAATTGGAATTTTATTCTTCATACAACAAATTAAAGTCCCAAAAAGAGGTTTCCCACTTATAAAGCTGTGGGTACCATCTAGAGGGTCTATAATCCAGACATATTCATTTTCATCATTATAATTTTCAAATTCTTCTCCTATAACACCGTGCGAAGGAAATTTTTTTTTAAGAAGGCTTCTAAATTTAGATTCAATTTTCTTGTCTATTTCGGTTACTAGAGTTCCGTCAATTTTTTCTTCAACTTTGAAGTCTTTAAAATAGTATTTTTTTAGTATTGATTTACTTGTATCAGCAAATGAATTAGCAAATTTTAGAAGCTCAACATTGTTAAGTTTCATTAAAGTTATTTCAGAGATTCAAGGTAAGATATTAAATCAGCTCTGTCAGAGGGTTTTTTTAAACCTTTGTAAATCATTTTTGTACCCTTAATATAATCTTTCGGTTTTTCCAAAAAATGAAAAAGTTCTTCTCTGGACCAGGCTTTTTTAAAATTTATTAGGGCGTCTGAGTATTTAAAATCATTAATACTTGCTGCATTTCTGTTAATAATTCCCCATAAAGGAGGACCTACTTTAACTTTTAAGCTATTATCAACACTATGACAAGCCACACATTGCTTTGCAATTTTTTCTCCACCATCGAGACTTGCTTTAGAAAACAGCGATTCAAAATCAATTTTTTCTTCTTTTTCATTTGATTTATTTTCAGCTACAGACACCTCATCATCATCATCCTGGTCGAGAATGATATAACCTTTTTTTTGATCTTTTTTATTGTTAAAAATTTCATCTACAACTTTGAATGACTGAAACAGAATTAAAATTGACATTAGTGATAAAAAATATTTATTCATATTAAGATCTTAAAGTTTATATCTAATATACTAATATAAGTATAGTAAAAGTGACCAACAAAAAAAACAAAAGTTTATTAATAATAATACCAGCAAGGTTTTACTCAACGAGATTAAGTAAAAAGTTGATCAGAAGAATATCTGGCGTTCCAATGATTATTAGGGTTGCTGAAACTGCTTCTAAAACAAAACTTGGTGACGTACTTGTTGCAACAGATAGTAAACAAATACAAAATTTATGTAAAAATGAAAAAGTAGATTCAGTTATAACACCAACCGATATTAAGAGTGGTACTGACAGAGTTCACTACGCTTATAAAAAATTGAAAAAAAAATATGATTTAATATTAAATCTTCAAGGAGACTTACCAATTTTTACTAAAGAAATTTTAGAAAAGACAGTTGGTTTATTTAATGACAAAAAAACTGAGATTGGTAGTGCAGTATGTGATTTACATACAAGTGAATTCGAAGACAAAAATATAGTTAAGGCAAAAGTTTTCTTTGAAAATAATAACGAAGGTTTTGCTATTGATTTTTGTAGAATAATTAAGAATCATAAATTTTTTTATCATCATATAGGGCTATATATATACACGCATGATTCTTTGAATAAATTTATAAAATTAAAGCAGTCTCACAATGAATTAAAAAGAAACTTAGAACAGATGCGTGCAATGGATAATAATATGAAAATCAAACTTGTAAAAGTCAAAGAGATTCCACCCAGTGTTGATACACTTGAGGATTTGAAAAAAATAAGATTGCTTTTTAAAAAAAATAAATAATAGTTTATACGATGAAAAAAAAAATTATTTCATTTCAGGGTCTATCTGGTGCTTATTCAGACTTAGTTTGTCGTAAATTTTATAAAAGTTTAAGAACTCTACCCTGTAACACTTTCAGTGAGGCTATATTAGCTGTTGAAGATGGCTCTGCAGACTTGGCTATGATTCCAGTTGAAAACAACATTGCAGGTAGAGTTGCTGATATGCATTTTCTATTAGAAAAAATTAATCTTAAGGTAGTTGCAGAATTCTATCATAAAATTGAGCATCATTTAATGTCAATAAGGCAGTCAGATATAAAAAGAATTAATAAAGTTTTTAGTCATATTCATGCACTATCCCAATGTACCAAAAATATAAAAAAATATAAATTAGAAGCTATTAATTTTATCGACACAGCAGGGGCTGCTAAATTTGTTTCAGAAGAAAAAAATGAAAATTTGGCAGCGATTGGTTCTGAATTATCATCGAAAATATATGGGTTAAAAATTTTAAAAAAAAATTTTGAGGATTCAAAAAATAATATAACAAGATTTCTAGTTTTTTCAAAAGAAAGTAAGAATATAAGTAAAAAAAAAAAGGTTATTACATCTATTGTGTTTAATACTAAAAACTTGCCCGCGTCTTTACATAAAGCATTAGGTGGTTTTGCATCTAATTCTATAAATCTTACAAGATTGGAAAGTTTTTTTGTAAATAAAGATTTTAAACAATTTTCTTTTTTGATTGATGTAGAATCACATCCGGATACAAAAAACTTCAGAAATGCCTTAAAAGAACTTAAGAAATTTGCATCTAAAATTAAAATCTTAGGATTTTTCGAGGCATCTCCTTTTAGAAAATAAAGTAAAAAAATATATTATTTAAAATTAATTTTTAAAATGTTATTTTTGTTTTTGGGAGTTGGATCTGGACGATAGTTTCGTCAATCCGGTCAGGACTGAAAAGAAGCAGCCGCAACGAACGCTTTTGGGTCAGTTTCCAGCTCCTTTCGAGGGAATTAAATGTCTAAGAATAATAACTATATAGTCCTAGCTAGAAAATATAGGCCTAAAAACCTTACAGATGTAATTGGACAGGAAGAAATCTGTTCAGTTATTGAAGGCTCAGTAAAACTTAACAGAGTGGCTCATGCATTTCTGTTCTCGGGTACACGTGGAGTTGGGAAAACAACCTTAGCTAGAATTCTTGCTAAAATTCTTAACTGTGAAAAACTTAAAATAGATAGGGTTGAGGCCTGCCATAATTGTGCAACTTGTATTTCTATAGAAAATGAAAGTAACATGGATGTAGTTGAAATAGATGCAGCAAGTAGGACTGGTGTGGCTGATGTAAGAGAGATAATAGAAAATATAAATTATAAACCTGTAAGTAGTAAAAGAAAAATTTTTATTATTGATGAAGTTCATATGCTTTCGAAAGCAGCATTCAATGCTTTATTAAAAACTTTAGAAGAACCACCATCTGACGTAACTTTTATATTTGCGACTACAGAAACTGAAAAAATTCCTGTAACGGTTCTTTCAAGATGCCAGCATTTTTCTTTGCAAAGAGTAGACTTAGAATTGATTGCTAAACATTTAATCCAAGTTTCAAAACTTGAGAGTTTCGAACTTGATGAAGAATCAAGCAAATTAATAGCACAGTGCTCTGAAGGTTCTATGGGAGATGCTTTATCAATACTTGAGAATGTATTTGCAAAAGGACAGCAAATCAATATTACAATTGTTAGAAAAGTTTTAGGTATTAGTGATTTATCAACAATAATTTTATTATTTGAAAACTTATGTAAAGGAAATGTGAATTCGTCTTTTGATTGCTTTGAAAATTTATATAGACAAGGTATTTCAATTGATAAACTTTCTAAATCTTTGATGAATCTGGCTTATAACCTTACCCTGGTTAAGTCAGGTATAAAAAATAAGCATGAGTTTTTTGATGAGGAGTCTCTTAAAAAACTTATAGAAATATCAAAAGATTTTGAGATGGACTTTATAATAAGATTTTGGGAATTAATGCAAAAGTATATTAATGAGCTCACAGATATTTTTAATGAAAAGCAATGTTTTGAAATGGTAATAATGCGTCTTTGTTATGCTTCTTTACTTCCCACACCATTTGAAATCATCAAAAAAGAAGATGGTTTTGAAAGTAAAAAAAAAAACGGAGAAATTAAAAAAAATAATTCAGTAGATCAAAATAAAAATGTGAATTTAAATCCTGAAATGGGTAGTAGTGTTTTAAATGATAATTTAGCTAGGAAAAAAGATACATTTTTAGAAAATACTGAAAAAAACAAGGACGTTGAACTAAGAAAATTTTCAGATCTTGTTAGCCTTATAGAAAAGCAATCTGAGATGCTTGTTGCATATCATTTAAAAAACTCTTTCCGATTAGTTAGTTTTTCTGAACCAAAATTTCAGAAAGGTGCAGGTAATATTGAACTTCAAAGTGTAAACGACAGTCAAGAATCTAAAAAAATTTTGTGGAGTGCATCAAAAACTCTTGAATTAATAACAAAAAAAAGATGGATTCTTTCTATTTCAAACAAAACTGGTTTAAAATCTCTTCAAGAAGTTGAAGATGAAAAAAAAAATAAGATTATTGAAAAAATTAAAAATGAAAAATTAATAAAAAAAATTCTTGAAATCATTCCTTCTTCTGAAGTAGTTTCAGTTAAACCATTAAATAAAACTAAACAGGAAGAGTAAATGACAGATATTTCACAAATAATGAAACAAGCAAAAGCAATGCAAGAAAAGATGGCTGAAGTCCAAAAGAAAGTTGAGGAGGCTGAAGTTAAAGGAAGTTCTGGAGGAAATGCAGTGGAAGTAACAATGAACGGTAAACATGAATTAAAAAGAATTAAGATTGAACCCAATCTTATTGATAAAAATGAAGTTGAAGTGTTAGAGGATTTAATAGTTGCCGCTATGAATGATGCAACAAAAAAAATTTCAGAAAACATGAGCAGTGAACTTGGTTCTATGTCTTCTGGTATGGGTTTGCCTCCAGGAATGAAATTGCCTTTTTAAATTGAATGTCTTCTTTAAGTGATCTTATAGATCTTTTCTCTAAATTTCCTGGTCTTGGCCCCAGATCAGCTCGCAGAATTGTTCTTTATTTATTGAAAAATAAAGAACGAACTATCCCATATGTTATTGAAATGCTTGAAAGTTTAAAAACCTCAGCAATCTTTTGTAAAATTTGTGGTAACATTGATATTAATTCAATTTGTAGTATTTGTTCTGATAAAGATAGAAAAAGTGAGAAGGTATGTGTTGTTGAGGACGTTGGTGATCTTTGGGCCATTGAAAAAAGTAGAGCATATAATGGTCGCTATCATGTTTTAGGTGGAGTGTTATCAGCAATCGATGGAATAGGACCAAACGACTTAAATCTTAACTCTCTTTTTCAAAGAATAAAAAATGGTGAAATTGAAGAACTTATATTGGCAACTAACGCTACAATGGAGGGTCAAATTACTGCTCAATTTATTGCTGATAGTTGTAAAGATGACAAAATTACGATTACTCGATTAGCTCAAGGGATGCCAATTGGAGGCGAATTAGATACCTTAGATTATAATACGTTATCAACTGCTTTTGATTCAAGATCTGAAATGAAACCTAATCATTAGATTCTAATTTTATAAGCTTATCTTTTTTATTACTTATTTTTTTTGTGGTAATTAAAATATCATGCAAGTCATTCTGTGCATTTGAAAAATGAGAGTCCATTTTTTTTACTCTTCCTTCAAGCCTTGAAATTTCGTTTGTTAAATCTTTAATATGTTGATAAATAATTTGCGAATTTTCATTGATTTTATGATCTTTAATTATACTAACCATATAGTTAAGAACTATCCATAAAGTTGTTGGGGAAATAAGGAAAGTCTTATATTCGTAAAATTTTTCTGTTAGGTCTGGGATAATATTAAAGATTTCTAAGTAAATTTGTTCGCTTGGTATAAATACTAGAGCTATTTCAGATGTTTCGCCTGGAATAATATATTTGTTTTTTACATCCAATATGTGATTTGATATGTCAGACTTGAATACTTTGGTATATCTAAGTTTCTCTTCTTTACTTTTAGATTTTATAATTTTTTCATAGCTTTCTCTTGGAAATTTAGCATCAATACAAAGATTGTTTAAATTTCCATTTGTTTTTAAAATACAATCGACTCTGCAACTATTTGAAAGTGTTTTTTGAAATTCATAATTATTTTTAGGAAGATAATCACTTATGAGGTTTTCTAAAATTATCTCGCCAAACCTTCCTCGCTGTGAAGTGTTTGAAAGGATATTTTTTAAATCTATAACATTATCTGTAAGCCCAGATATGTTTTGCTGTGCTCTGTCAATTATTGAAATCCTCTCCTTAATTTGATGAAGATTACTTGAATTTTCATTTGAAGATTTTTCAAATTTGGAGTCAATTACAGTAAAGTTTTTCTCAATCATTTCCAAAAGAGATTTTTCTAAATTTTCTTGTCTTTCAAGAAGAAACTTAAGTTTTTCAGAACTACTTGAATTTGAAAAAAAAAATTGAAAACATAACATTATTAAGAGTATGCTAAATAAAAAAATGATGATGTAATGTTCTAAACTCATCTAAATAATTTGAAATGACTATACTAAAGATATTAACCATACCAGATCCAAGATTGAAGCACAAATCATCTAATGTTGAGTCTTTTGATAAAGAACTAAAAAAAACAGTTAAAAATATGTTTGAAACTCTTTATGCATCAGGAAATGGAATTGGACTTGCGGCTCCTCAAGTAGACATAAGAAAAAGGATTGTTGTAATAGATTTAAATGAAAATGGAAAGTCATCTCCAATAACTTTTATAAACCCAAAGATAATTAAATTATCTGATGAAAAATTTATCAATCAAGAAGGTTGTTTGTCTGTTCCTGAATATTACGCAGATGTTGAAAGAGCTAAAGAAGTTGAAGTAGAATGGCATGATGACATAGGTGTGAAATATAAAAAAAATCTCTCTGGTCTTTTGTCTATATGTATTCAACACGAGATTGATCATTTAGATGGTATATTATTTATTGATCATTTGTCAGCGCTAAAAAGAAAAATGGCAATTCAAAAGATAAAAAAAACAAAAAAAAATATAAATAATAATGAGTGATCTAACGGGAGTAAAAGTTGGTTTTTTTGGTACTCCAGACTTTGCATTAAAATTTCTTAATTATTTATATGAAAATAATGCTGAAATATCATTCATAGTAACTCAACCAGCCTCTGTGTCTGGTAGAGGAAAAAAAATTAATTCTTCACCTGTAGAAAAATGGGGACTAAAAAAAAAAATAAAGGTATATTCTCCAATAAAAGTAAATGATCCAAATTTTCAAAAAGATATTAAACAACAAAAAGTTGATTTTGTAATTGTTGTTGCATATGGAAATCTAATAGATAATTTTATTATTAATTTTCCAAAATTTTTAACAATAAACGTTCATGCCTCTTTACTTCCAAAGTGGAGAGGAGCTGCTCCTATACAGAGATCAATTCTTAATGATGATAAAGAAACGGGTATTAGTATTATGAAGGTAGTAGAGAAATTAGATGCAGGACCAATAATAAAATTAGAAAAAATAAAAATTAATTTTGATGATAATTCAGGCACCATATACGAAAAAATGATTTTATTAGGCTTACCTTTATTAATCGATACAATGAAAGATATTATGAATAAAAATTATAAAATGATCTATCAAAAAGAACATCTTTCAACATATGCAAAAAAAATTAAAAAAAGCGAGACTAAAATTAATTGGGAAGAAAATGCGGAAGAAATAAATCTTAAAGTAAGAGCATTTAATCCATTTCCAGGGGCATGGACAAAAATTAAAGGGAATAATAAAAGGATTAAGATTTTAAAGTCAGAGGTAGTGAAAAAGAAGGTGATGTCAAAAAAAATTATGGTTGTCGGTAATGTTTCAGATATTTTGGAAGTTAAATGTGGTAACGGATTTTTAAAAATTCTTGAGCTTCAACTTGAAGGAAAGAAGGTAATTAACAACGAAGAGTTTTTAAATGGATATAAAATAAAAAATCTTATACTTGAATAATGCCAAGGATAAAACTTAAAATAGAATATGACGGTACTAATTATATTGGCTGGCAGGCTCAAAGAAATGGAACTTCAATTCAAGGTGAGATTGAAGAATCATTAAAGAAGATTTTTAATCAGGAAATCAAACTTTATGTGGCTGGTAGAACTGATGCAGGTGTTCATGCATTAAGTCAAGTTGCTCATTTTGATATTGAAAGCTTATCTATTAAAACTGATAAAATTTTTAGAGCTCTAAACTTTTTTTTAAAAAAAAAAAAAAATAAAATTACGATATTAGAATCAAAAATTGTAAGCAAAAATTTCCATTCACGTTTTTCTGTAAAAAAAAAGTATTATCTTTATCAAATTTTCAATAGAAACACTCAGTCATATATTCAGGAAAATAAAGTATGGTTTATCCCTCAAAAAATTGATATTGAAAGGATGAAGAATGCTTCAGAATATTTTTTAGGAAAGAATGATTTAAATGCCTTTAGATCAGTTGATTGTCAGGCAAAATCATCTATTCGAACAATTGAGGGAATCAAAATAAAGAAAGAATCAGATTTCATTAAACTTAGAATATCAGGAAGATCATTTTTGCATAATCAAGTTAGAATTATGGTTGGAACTTTGATACAGGTAGGAAAAGAAATTTTAAAAGAAACAGATATAAAAAAAATTATTCAATCTAAGAACAGAAAGAATGCAGGTCCAACTGCTCCACCCTCTGGGCTTTATTTGGAAAAAATAATTTACTAATTATAAGAGTTAAAAACATTATTTATGAAGTATAAATAGATTTTTGATAAATCCTCCAAATCTCCAACATTTATATTTTCATTTATTTTATGCATAGTTTTTCCAACAATTCCAAATTCAATAACGGGACAAATTTTTGATATAAATCTAGCATCTGAAGTACCTCCAGATGTACTTAACACAGGCGTTTTTGTAGTTACTTTTTTTATTGAATCTATGAGAGGCTCAACAAGTTTTTTAGAACTATTATGAAAAGATTCGCCAGAAACCTTAATATTTAGTTCATAGTCACTTTTTGTTTTATTAAGTCTTTGTTTAATAAGTTTGATAAGGTCTTGAGTGGT
>NZGH01000013.1 GCA_002690875.1 Rickettsiales bacterium | reverse complement strand
TTTATGATAAATTTTAAAAATATTTTAAGGATACAGTGAAGGATAATATGAAACTTGGTTTTTTAGTAAACAAATTACTTTTTATAAAATTTTCTTCTGTTTTTTTTCTTTTTTCTCCAATGGGGTTGTACTCACTTACAGTCAGTGAAGAGCTTAGCTCAGCATCGCAGCTATTATCAAAAGGAGATATTGAAAGTCTTGTTAAAGCTGAAAATGCATCTAGACTTGCTACTCTTGAGGAACCTAGAGCGTCCCTTGCCCATTGGTTAAGAGCTCAGTCCATCTTCGGATTGGCTGGCATTGAGTTTGGTTTTGATGAAAAAGATAAGCCTTTCATTGAAGAAGCTAGAGTTAGAAGTATTCCAATTCCTAGCAACTTGGTTCCAGAAAACATTTTAGTTTTTCCTAATAGTAAAAATGAAATTGATTATTTCCTTCTTATGGAAACAAATTCCTCTAGATTATATATATATAAACTAAATAAAAGTGGTGATTTTAAATTCGAGATTAGTTTTTACTCCTCCATTGGTTTGTCTGGTGATAACAAAATTAGAGAAGGTGATAAAAAAACTCCTATTGGTGTTTACAGGTTTGTCAAAGAGATTGTTAACCCGCGAGCTGATGGTTTTTTAGGAGATTTAGCAATGACCTTGGATTACCCAAATGCAAAAGATAAACAAGATGGAAGAACTGGATATGGGATATGGATTCATGGTGTACCAAAAGATACATTTGTTCGATCCCCTAAGGCATCTGATGGGTGTCTAGCATTATCAAATGATGATATACAAATATTAAAAAATTACATAACATATAGAAAAACACACATTCTTATAGTCTCTGATGTTTCTTGGGTTGCTCCTGAAGATTGGAAAAATAAAAGTAGAATTGTTGAAGATTTGCTTTCAAAGTCTAATATTTCAAAAAATGAAACTGATTCAGAACTATTAGCATACTTTCGTGTTGCTAGAGATAGGCCCTCAGTTGCTCTTAGAAATAAGAAAGGAATTTTTTCTCGTGATTATTGGAATGAGACTGAAGACGGATTAAGAAAAATTTTAACTGAAAGGCTTAATTAGAGAATGGAGATCGAAGATCAAAAAAAATTGAATGAGACAATCAATGATTTGCTGAATCGAGCAGATAGACTCAGGGGGTATCTTTGACTTTGAAAAAAAGTCAATTAGGTTGATTGAGGTTGATAAACTTTTACAAGACTCTGAAGTGTGGAACAATCCTAAAGAAGCACAATCACTTGGAAAAGAAAAAAAATTTTTGGAGAGTGTTGTTTACAAACTAGTTAAAATCGAGAACGAACTGACTGATGCCAGGGAACTATTTGATATTGCAAATAACGAGGAAGATTTTGATACTTTAAAAGTAATTTCAAAAGACATCGATAAATTAAAAAAACACATCTCTGATTTTGAATTTAGAAGAATGTTTTCTAATCCTTCTGATCCATTTAATTGTTTTATAGACATTCAGTCTGGCGCTGGTGGAACTGAAGCTTGTGACTGGGCTGCCATGCTGCAACGACAATACTTAAGATATGCTGAACGCAAAGGATTTCAAACTGAGTTGCTTGAGGAGTCAGATGGAGATGTAGCTGGGATAAAGTCATCAACAATAAAATTAAAAGGTGATTATGCTTATGGATATTTGAGAACAGAAACTGGTGTACATAGATTAGTAAGAAAATCACCTTTCGATTCTTCAGGAGGCAGACATACATCCTTTGCATCAGTTTTCGTTTATCCTGAGGTTGATGAGTCAATTGAGATAGAAATTAATCCTGCAGATGTTAGGACTGATACGTACAGAGCATCTGGGGCTGGAGGGCAACATATAAATAAAACTGATTCAGCTGTTAGACTCACCCATGTCCCGACTGGAATAGTTGTTCAATGCCAAAATGATAGATCTCAACATAGAAACAAAGAGGAAGCATGGAAAATGCTTAAATCAAGAATGTATGAATTTGAGTTAAGAAAGAGAAATGAGGAACAAAAAAAAATGGAAGAATCCAAGACCGATGTTGGTTGGGGTCACCAAATACGTAGTTATGTTCTTGATCAATCAAGAATAAAAGATTTGCGAACGCAAGTAGAAACCGGAAACACTCAAAAAGTTCTAGATGGAGACCTCGATGAATTTATCATCGAAAGTTTAAAAAGAGGAATATGAGTCAGAGTTATTATTAGAAGATGTGAAGATGAATAAAAAAAATAAGTATAAATTAAATAAGACTGAAGATAGTTCAGACTCAAGCAATGTTGATTCTGAGAACACTATAATTACTGAGAGAAGAAGAAAATTAAAAGAATTAAGAAATTCTGGCTTCAACTATCCAAACCACTTAAAGCCAGACACTAGAGCGAATATTCTAATAGATAAGTTTTCCAGTCAAGATAGAGAGTTTTTTGAAAAGAAAAAAATATTAGTTTCTTTGGCTGGAAGAATAATGCTTAAAAGATTACAAGGCAAAACAAGTTTCATTACTTTGCAGGACTCTACAGGAAGAATACAACTTTATATTAATGATAATTCGCTTGGAAAATCTGAACATGAAAGTGCCAAGCAACTTGATCTTGGTGACCACATTTACTCTGAAGGAACTTTATTCAAAACTATGAGGGGTGAGTTGAGTCTTAGGTGTAAAACAATTTCAATTTTAGCAAAATCAATAAGGCCACTCCCTGATAAACACCGTGGTTTACAGGATATAGAAACAAGAGTTAGACAAAGGTATCTTGACTTAATTATAAATAAAGAAACTAAAAAAATTTTTGAAATAAGATCTAAGGTTTTATCAAAACTTAGAGAGTATATGGAGTTTAATGGTTTTTTTGAAGTTGAAACTCCAATGCTTCATCCTATTCCTGGCGGTGCAACTGCTAAACCTTTTAGGACACATCATAATTCTCTGAATCAAGAAATGTTTTTAAGAATTGCACCAGAACTGTATTTGAAAAGATTAATTGTTGGAGGTTTTGAAAGGGTCTTTGAAATTAATAGAAGTTTTAGAAATGAAGGAATTAGTACCAGACACAATCCTGAATTTACAATGATGGAGTTTTATGCTGCTTATACTGATTATAAATGGCTAATGAATTTTCTTGAAAAAATGTTATCTGAAATTGCCCTTGCATTATTTGGGACATGTATTCTTTCTTTAAATGAAAAAAAAATTGATCTAAAAAAGAGTTTTGTAAGGATGACAATTAAGGAAGCAATCTATGGAGCATTAGATGACATTGACGAGAATGCCCTAGATGATATTTTAGTTGTCAAAAAATTACTAAAAAAATTCAATAAAAAAAAGGATGAAGATTTCTTAAATAAATCCTTACCAACTCTACAGTATGAATTATTTGAGTGTGTAGCAGAAGAGACATTGATTGACCCAACTTTTATAGTTGACTATCCAATTGAAGTTTCTCCACTTGCAAGATCATCTGATGACAATATGGGACTTACTGAACGATTTGAACTTTATATTGCAGGTAGAGAGATAGCTAATGGTTTTTCTGAGTTAAATGATCCTGAGGATCAGTCAAAAAGATTTACTGAACAAGTCAAGTCAAAAGAATCCGGCGATCAGGAGGCAATGCACTATGATAACGATTATATTAGGGCTCTAGAAATTGGGATGCCTCCAACGGCTGGATGTGGAATAGGAGTTGATAGACTGCTAATGCTTTTTACAAATAAGCAATCAATTAGAGATGTTATTTTTTTCCCCGCTTTGCGACATTTGGATTGATTATGTTTTCTTCAAGGATTTTCCACCCAAATTCTGTACGAGCCCAAATTAATTCTTTAGTAGCGCTATCATTGTAATTTTTTGACTTATAAATTTGTGTGAATTCAGTTATTATGTAATCACCCTCAACTCTAGATGAGATATTTTTCAAAGATATTTTGATAAATCTATTTTTTTTAAAAATTCTTTTTTTATTATTCCTGAAAACTTTAATATCTTTGAAATCAGGGTGATAATATCCCATGAATCCTTCCAAGTTCCTGGCAGACCAGTTTTTTCTCCAGTCTTCTAAATCTAGAAGTACTAAACTTCTGGAAAATTTTGCGTGGGGAGCTGATTTTTTTCTTGGTCCTTGGCTTTGAGCTATTTTATTTCTTGAAAAATTTTCAAAACTTTTTCTTTCGTTGTCTATAATAAGTTTTTCATTTTTAGTTTCAAAAGCGCCAACATTTATTGATTTCAATAGATTTGAAAAGAAATCTAAATTTGATGCAAACAGATGTTGTCCACTAGCAATAAATATTGTTAATGCTGTTAAGAATATTATTAATTTAGTTTTGGAAATTTTTCTAGTTTCTTTTTCTTCGTTTTTCTCTGTCATATCAGTTTCGCCATCAGTATTATTAATTTCGTGAATACTTTTTTGACTGTTATCTAAATCAAATGATTTTGAAAATAGCTGTTCTTTGCTCTCATTTCTTTTGTCTTCATATGAGCAATTTGATAATGAATCTTTTCTATTCTTCGATAAAATCTTAGTCGAATACCACATAAATAAAAGAATTTTTTATATTTTTCATAAATTGCTGATTTTGTAACTCATTTATAAATATCGGAAAAAATGAAAAAAAGTTGAATATTAAAAAAAATTATACTTTAGTATACCTAATTGTCAACTGTTATATACTAAAGTATGAACTTAAAATTTAATTTATTAATTTTCTGATTAACAATTGGATAGATTTTTTTTCTTTCCATTTATTTGACATTAATTCATAAGCAAAAATTGCTTCTGTGCAGTTAAATTTGGGAGCATCAAACCATATTCCACTGTATTTGGCTTTGATATTAGAAGTTTGACTAATAACGAGCTTCAAATGGTTATCTTTTAAAACCTTTTGTTCATGAATAATGAACTCATCCCAAAACAAGGGGGTATCGAATGCTTGCCCCCAAATAGAACTTTCAATCTCTAAAACAGATGATAAACTTATTCTTTTTAAATCAATCTTCCCATCTGTTATGAGGTCTGGAGAAAAAACTGATTTATCAACAATTTCTTCAAGTGATTCATTAAAGGCTCGTTTAAATTCATCAAGTTTATTTTCTTGAATTGTTATTCCAGCAGCCATAGCATGACCTCCAAAGGTATTAATTAATTTGGGGTTTTTTGAATGTATTCTTTCTAAAACATCCCTAAGGTGAACACCTTGAATAGATCTTCCTGAGCCTTTGAGTAAGTTGCAATTCTCATTTTGATATGCAAATACTATTGTTGGTTTTGAAATTAAATCCTTAACTTTACTAGCAATTAATCCAACAATACCCTGATGCCAATTTTTTTTAAAAATTACCGTACCTAAACCCTGATTAAGTGACTCATTTTTAATCAACAAATTAATTCCTTCTTTACGGGATTGGGTTTCCATTTGTCTTCTTTTACGATTTAAATTCTCTAATTGGTATGCATATCCCATTGCCATATCCTTATTTTTCTCAGTAAGACAGTGAATACCTAAGCTCATATCTGATAATCTTCCAGCAGCATTAAGTTTTGGAGCAATTTTAAATCCCAAGTCAGAGCAAGTGACTGTTTTTGGAGAAAGTTTGGAAATTTTAATTAATGCTCTTAACCCCTCTGGAATATTATTATCATGAATACGTTGCAAACCTTGAAAAATAATTCTTCTATTATTGGTGTCAAGCGGAACTAAATCTGCAATAGTCCCCAACGCCACAAGACTTAATAGGTCATCAAGCTTAGGTTCCTGGGAATTATTGAAATACCCTCTATCTCTTAGCCAAGTTCTGGTAGCAATCAACAAGTAAAATATTACACCTACACCTGCGATATTTTTACTTTCGAAGTTACAGTCCTTCTGTTGTGGATTAACTATCATGGCGTCTGGAAGCTCTGTTCCCGGAAGATGATGGTCAGTAATTAGAACTTCAATACCTAATTTTTTTGCAACTTTTACTCCGTCATGACTTGAAATGCCATTATCAACAGTAATTAAAAGGTCTGGCAATTTCTTTTTATTTTTTTTTAAATTCTCAACTGTATTAAGAACTAGTGAAGAAGTTAAGCCATAACCAAAAATAAACCGATCAGGAACAATAAACTCAACATCAAGATTGAATTTTTTTAACCCTAAAATTGCGACTGCACAACCAGTTGCTCCGTCAGCGTCAAAATCAGCTACAACTAGAATTTTTTTTTTCCTTAGAACAGACTCTCCCACAAGTCTTGAGGCTTTATTAATATTCATCATTTTCCAAGGTGACAATAGTTTATTTAACGACATATCCATGTCATCTATGGACTTGATCTTCCTTTTACTTAACAACTTCGCAAGCAAAGGGCAGGTTCCATTCGTAATAAGTAATTCTTCAATCAATCTATCTGATTTTCTATTCAATATTTTCATTATTTCTTTAACAAAATATGGAGTAGAAAAAAACTATACATATTAAAATTAAAAATGATTTTGTCATATATAGTCATTTTAAAATTTTTATTTTTTAGTAAAATATATTCTTCGTTTGCAATATAAACATCTTCATCAATATTTTCTTCAATTTTTTTATTGAAAACATTTAGATGCTTTGTAAGTGCAATACAACTTTTTTCAATTTCACTATTTTTTTTATATTCGATCTGACTGCTAGAAGATATTTGATCAAAAATTGCGAACATATTGATGCTTATTTTTGATTGATAAATCTTTAAAGATAATTTTTTTTTACCTCTTTTTTCGATCCAGCTTGTTAAAGCTGATATTGCCAAAGAGGCTACTTTACTATTAGAAAAAGTAGTTTCGTCTTTCGAAATACTTTTAATATTGCAATCTAACTCATTTGGCATTGAGCCCCACCCCCATCCCCAAATACTATTAATTTCATTTTTTTCAACTTCGTTTATGGCATGCCATTCCATTTCAACATTATTTAAAATATTTCTCCATATATTATTTATTTTGTTAGTGTTTTGAAATCTTGTCGAGTAAAGACTAATAGTCTTTTCAGGAAAAGCACTTTCCATATAACTGAACTGATTTGGTAATTTGACAAAGAAGAATTCAGACTCTTTAATAGGGAAATATATTTCACCTTGATGCTTTAAGAATATGCTTTGAAGTATTTTTTTTCTTTTTTCGTCTAGGTACTTACCTGAAATAATCTTCAAATCGGGCTGATAAACATTTATATCAATTTTGCCGGGGCATAGAATAGCCCAACACTTCCCTCTTTCTGGTTTGAGCCCTAATACCTGAGCTATGAGGTATCCCCAGGGTAATTTTATATTCTCTGGCCATAGTTTTTCTTGTTTGATGTAAAATGAAATTGCGTCCAAGCTTGGCGGTAAAAGTTTTTGATTTCTTTTCTTTAAGATAGCTTTGTTTTTTTTAATAAACCACTTTGTTTTATTCCATTCAAAGAGTAGATTTTTATTTATTTTTCTGGAAATTATTTTTTTAGACTTTTTAATCGATTTTATTAAACTATCATTTAGTAAAATATTTTCATAAATAGTTAAATTTTTAGTTTTAGAATTCATAGTTAATTATGCCAAACAGAGAATTATAATGTATGAATTATTGGTTGGATTTCGTTTCATTCGTTCTGGCAGGGTATCAGGTTTTGTAAATTTTATTTCAGTTTTAGCAACTTTAGGAATTGCTCTTGGCGTAGCAGCATTAATTATAGTACTTTCAGTAATGAACGGATTTCAGAAAGAAGTTAGAGATAAAATGCTGGGAGTGTTGTCTCATGCTGAAATTTATTCAACATCAAATAATCCTGATCAAATTAAAATAGTAGAACCAATCTTGTCTAAGGAAAAAGATGTAACGAGTTTTGCAGCATTTACTTATGCTCAAGCTATGTTGGCTCGAGGAAATAATGTAAAAGGAGTTATGGTTAGAGGAATTAATCCTGTTGATGAATTGGATGTTTCAAGTGCTCTAAAAGATATTAAAAAAGGGAGTGTTTACGATCTAAAGCCTGGCTCTTTTGGAATTGTCATTGGAAAAGAACTTGCTGAAAATTTTAATTTAGAAATTACTGACACGTTAACACTTTTAACAGCTGAAAATACATCTTCTCCTTTAGGTATTTTTCCAAGACTTAAAAGATTTGATATTGTTGCAATTTATTCATCTGGACATTATGACTATGATCAAGGGCTTGTTTTTATTCATCAAAACGATGCTAGAAAGTTTTTTAAATTTTCTGGTGTAGAAGGAATACGAGTCAAATTAAATGATATGCACAAGGCTCCACAATTTTCCGAGAGACTTCAAAATAAGATTAACGATAATTTCTTCGTTCGTGACTGGACTAAAGAGAATAAAAACTGGTTTTCTGCAGTTCAAATAGAAAAAAGAATGATGTTCATTATTCTAATGTTGATTATTGCTGTGGCAGCATTCAATTTAGTTTCAATGCTTGTGATGACTGTCACTGATAAAAAGTCCGATATCGCAATTTTAAGAACTATAGGAGCGAGTAAAGGTTCAATACTTTCAATATTTGTTATTCAGGGATCTATTTTAGGATTTTTTGGAGTTTTTTTAGGAGTAATTATTGGCGTGACTATTGCCTCAAATTTAGGAAAAATCATTTCATCTATTGAGAATTTTTTTAACTTTGAACTATTACCTAAAGGAATTTACCTAATTAATACTTTTCCATCTGAACTAAAACTTTATGACGTTATTACGATAGTTGCTGTGTCACTTACTTTATCTTTTTTAGCAACTATTTACCCCAGTATAAAGGCGTCTAATACATTACCTGCTGAGGCTTTGAAACACGAGTGATATCTTTAAAAGAAATGTCAGATGAATAAAAAAATGTCTTTAAACTTATCAAAAGAAGTAATTATTGCTAAGAACTTGTCCAAAAAATATAGAGTAGGAGATGTTGAAATTGCTGCATTAGAAAACGTAAATATCTCTCTAAATTTTGGTGAAACAATGGCTTTAGTTGGTCCTTCTGGATCTGGTAAGAGTACTTTATTACACTTACTTGGGGGCTTAGATTTACCTGATAGTGGATCTGTAACAATTGATGGTCAACCTGTTAATGATAGAAAGGATTCAGCAAGAACAAACATTCGTAATAAAAAAATTGGTTTTATTTATCAATTTCATCATCTTTTACCTGAATTTA
>NZGH01000012.1 GCA_002690875.1 Rickettsiales bacterium | reverse complement strand
TTAAAATCATTTCCTGACGAAAGCATAGACTTGGTTTTTGCGGATCCTCCTTATAACTTGCAATTAAAAAAGAAATTAAATAGACCGGATAATACTGAAGTTGATGGTGTGTTCGATGAATGGGATAAATTTTCTTCTTTCAAAGAATACGATGAATTTTCTGAAAATTGGATTTCGGAATGTAAAAGAATTTTAAAACCAAACGGATCAATTTGGATAATTGGTTCTTATCATAATATATTTAGAATCGGTAAAATTATGCAAGACTTAGGTTTATGGATACTCAATGATATTATTTGGAGAAAAACAAATCCCATGCCAAATTTTAGAGGTATGAGATATACAAATGCTCATGAAACTCTAATTTGGGCTTCGAAAAATCAAAAGTCCAAATATACTTTTAATTATAAGGCGATGAAGAGTATTAATGGCGATCTTCAAATGCGATCTGACTGGTTTTTACCAATATGTAATGGAAAAGAAAGAATTAAAAAGGATGACAAAAAAGTTCATTCTACTCAAAAACCTGAAAGTCTTTTATCAAGAGTAATATTATCAAATTCAAATGTGAATGACATAGTTTTAGACCCATTTTTTGGTTCAGGAACAACTGGAGCAGTAGCAAAAAAATTAAGAAGAAGGTGGATTGGAATAGAAGAGAATGAAACCTACATTTATGAATCTCATAAACGCATTGATAATACAAACATTTTAAATGAAGATGATTTAGAAATACTCAAGTCTAATAAAGAAGAACCAAGGATACCATTTGGCCAATTAATTGAAAGAGGATTAGTATCGCCAGGCGAAGTTTTATTTGATGGACGAAAAAGGTGGTATGCTAAAGTCAGAGCAGATGGAAGTATTATATCAAATGAATCTAAAGGATCCATTCATTTTGTAGGTGCTAATGTTCAGGGTTTAACAGCATGTAATGGTTGGACATTCTGGCATGTTAAAAGAAAAGGAAGTTTTGTTTCAATAAATAACCTCAGAGATGAGCTTAGAAAACAATTGGCATAAAAATTAATTAAATAAGAATTTATTGCTATCTATAATTAAAAACTAGTATTATTTTTTATAAAATATTAAATAATTGAAAATGACTAAAAATAATTTTCCTAATCATGTAGCTTTAATAATGGATGGCAATAGGAGATGGGCCTCAAAAAGAGGACTTCAGCCTTACGCTGGACACAAAAGTGGCATTAAAACTCTAAAAGAAATTATAATATCCTCGGTTGAATTTAACATAAAAGAACTAACAATTTTTGCATTTTCTACAGAAAATTGGTCTAGAAGTATTAAAGAAGTTAATAATATACAAAAGCTATTTGAAAGAACTCTAAAATCAGAAATTGCTGAAATAAACTCACAAAATATAAAAATTCAATATATAGGAGAAACAAGTTGTTTTGATGATAAATTAAAAAAATTATTAAGTTATTCAGAAAACTTAACAAAAAATAATTCTAAATTAACTCTCAATATTGCTATAAACTATGGGGCTAAACTGGATATTACTTATGCAACAAAAAAAATAGCTAAGCTTATTGAAAAAGGAGTCCTAAATGCAGAAACTATTTCAGAAGGGACAATAAGAAATAATCTCATATCTTCAAATGTTTCTGATATAGATTTATTAATAAGAACTAGTGGTGAAAAAAGAATTTCAAATTTTATGTTTTGGCAACTAAGTTATTCAGAAATAATTTTTTCAAATATTCTTTGGCCAGACTTCAATAAACAAAGCCTTTTAGAGGCGATAATTGAGTATTCAAATCGCAAAAGAACATTTGGAGCAAATGTTTCAAGCCCAAATTATTAATGACTAAAACTTTAATTTTTTTTGTTACACTAGGCCCCATTGGTTATTTTAAAGGTTCAGGAACATATGCATCTTTTATTGCGCTAATAATTGGATATATTGTTAATTTTGTATTAGGAGGTTTCTACACTTTTTTATTGGCATTTTTAATAACTTTAGTTGGGTTTTTTTTAACTGCACATTATTTAAAGTTTTCAAATAAAAAAGATCCGCCTGAAGTTGTAATAGATGAAGTTGCCGGCCAATTTTTTGCTATGTGTTTTGTTGGAATAAGTATCGAACTAAGTTTGATATCCTTTTTAATTTTTAGATTTTTGGATATTTTTAAACCATATCCAATAAATAAATTAGAATTATTACCTGGAGCTTTTGGGGTGATGGCAGATGATGTTTTTGCAGGCATAATAACTATTTTTTTTATAATATTTATAAAAAACTTAATTTTAATATAGTTAAGAAATATGAAAAATTTAACAATTGAAATTTTTGAGTTTTATGAACTTTTTATTAAAAAACTATTTAATTTTAATAGAAAATTTTATCATTTTACATTAATAAAAAAAATAATGATAAGTCTCTTTTTCCTCTTACCTTGGGCAATGATGATAGGAAGAACTCTTGCAGATTTAATAGTAGTTATCATTTTTTTAACATTTTTGATTAGAAGTACTTTTTTTATAAAGTGGAATTGGTTAAAAAATAAATGGTTAATTTTTGCATTTATTTTTTGGATTCTAGGTCTAGTTTCCTCATTATACTCTTTCAGCCCAGAACAATCTTTTTTAAATGGTCTTGTTTGGATAAGGTTTCCAATTTTTGCGGTAGCCTCAATTTACTGGCTTTTAGATGAAAAAGACATTAGATATTTAATTTTGATAAACTCTTTTCTTATTACTATTGTTATAATATTAATATCTTTTAGTGAAATAACTTATTTTATAATAATTAATAATTATCTAAGCATAACAAAGTTAATTTGGCCATTTGATAATCCTTTGGTAGGAAATTATATTACTAGATTAGGTTTACCAATTTTCTTGTTATCAATTTATTTAACTTTTAATTCTAAACTTTTGTTGAAACTTATATCAATAAGTTTTTTATTAATTTATAGCTTTGTTATTTTGCTAGCTGGATACAAAGTAGGAATTTTAAGTTCTTTTATTGCATCTTTAATTTTACTCTATTTTATAAAAGTAAAATTAAAAGAGTTTTTATATTTTTCAGCAATAATTTTATTGTTTCTAGTGTTGTTTTTTTACTTTAATCAATATTTAATTCAAAAGTTTTTTCTTGTTTTTCTAAAAAGTAGTGATTATGGATGGACACACAACTCATTATTACAATACTCTTTAATATGGAAAACAGGTTTAAACTACTTCTTCGAAAACATTATTATAGGCATGGGGCCAACAAATTTCCAAAATTTCTTTTTACTAAATGATGTTTCTGAATATATATCAGAACACCCTCACAATCATTATATCCAAGCTTTTACAGAAACTGGAATATTTGGAGGAATAGCATATGTTTCTTTTGTCATTTTTATGGTTTACCAAACCACCAAAAAAGCTTTACCAGAAAATAAACTAGATGATTTTTTTAATATTATCCCTTTAGCAATAAGCATCTCATTGTTTTGGCCATTAGCAAACAGTTTTGATTTATATGGCCAACAACAAAATAGTTATCTTTGGTATATGATAGTAATAGCTTTATCTATAAATCATTTAAATGATAACGAAAAAAATTAAGATATATTAGAAAAATAATAATCAGGTGCGTTAGAAGTATCAATCTTAAAAACATAATTATAATTAAACTTATTTAGGGTTTGGAAAATTCTAGCTTTATCGTCTTTATGAAGTATTTCAGTCTGAATAAAACAAAAGTTATTTTTCAGTAATTTTTCAGAACCTTCTAAAACTTCTCTTTCATGGCCTTCAACATCATTTTTAATGAAACAGATTTTTTTTTCAAAATTAAATACATTATCTAGTTTATTAATTTTAATTTTCTCAGAGCCTTCAGAATTTATACCTTTGCCACCTCTTCTTGATTTTTCTCTAATTCCAAATGATGCTTTACCAGAAGCATTTGATAAGCCAATATCATGAATAGTGATACTATCTTCTAGGTTATTTAGAAAAAGATTTGCATGAAATTGAAATCTATTTTGTTTGTCAGGTTCAAAAGAATAAACAGTTATGTTAGGAAAGTTTTTTTTTACTAAAATGGAGTAAAGTCCACCATGAGCACCAATATCTATAAAAATTTCAGGTTTTAATTCTTTAATCTTATCTAACATAAAAACTATTTGGTCATCTTCATGTCGTTTAACAGACAAGTTTTTATCAACAGAGTTAGTCCAATCTATCAACCATTTGCAACCATAAATGGTTTCAACCGTAAAGCCAGTTCCAAATAAAAGATGCCATCTTTTTAAAAAGCTTAAGGTATATTTTTTAAGCATAACTTTTAACTTCGTCTTCAATCATTAATTTCACTAAAGAATTAAAATCAGTCTTAGGCTTCCAATTAAGTAAGTTTCTTGCTTTTTTAGAATCGCCCCTCAGACAATCTATTTCTGCTGGTCTATAAAAATTTTTATCGATAGAAATAACTTTTTCTCCATCAACGGAGTTTATTCCAATAGTCTTTTCTCCAGTACCTTGCCACTTTATCTTCATATTAAGATTTAATGCGGCAATTTCACAAAAATCTCTAACAGAATATGCTTTACCAGTAGCAAGAACATAATCATCTGGTTTTTCAGAATTCATCATTTTAAACATCCCTTCGACATAATCTCCAGCAAAACCCCAATCTCTTTTAGCTTCAAGATTGCCAAGTTTCAACAATTTTTGCTTTTTAAATTTAATTTTAGTTAATCCTGATATTATTTTTTTTGTAACAAATTCATCGCCCCTTAGAGGACTTTCGTGATTAAAGAGAATTCCAGAGCAAACAAACATGTTGTAACTTTCTCTGTAATTAACAGAGATCCAATGAGCATAAAGCTTGGATGCACCATATGGACTTTTTGGATAAAATGGCGTGTTTTCATCTAAGAGGTGTGAAGTATTGTTTCCAAACATCTCAGAAGTTGATGCTTGATAAAATTTTATTTTAGGATCTATAGTTTTAATAGCTTCAAGTATTCTGGTTACACCCAATGCATTAACTTCAGATGTGAAAATTGGTTGTTCAAAAGATGCTCCAACAAAACTTTGTGCTGCTAAATTATAAATTGTAGTTGGCTTTATTTTTTTAATAACATTAATAATATTCGTCATTTCCAAAAGCTCTAAATTTATTAATTCAATTTTATCCAGAATTCCTAACTTTTCTAATCTCCATGTATTAAAAGTTGACCCCCTTCTGAAGGCTCCAAAGACGTGCCAGTTTCTTTCAAGTAAATATTTTGCTAAATAAGCTCCATCTTGTCCAGTTATACCAGTAATTAAAGCAATTTTTTTCATAAATACCCTAGAATTTAATTAATTACTAATTTATTTAAACGATCAAAGGCAATTGAGCTAGAAAAACTTTTTTTATAAAAAATCTTTGCTTCATTCCCATACTTATTTCTGAGAACATCGTTTGTTATAGCTTCACTTAAAACCTCGGTTAATTTTTTAGTGTTTTTGGGATTAACACACCATCCAGTTTTATTATTAATAACTGCTTCAGAAGCCCCACCATCTACTCCCCCAACTGAAGGAACGCCATAGCTTGCAGCTTCAGTATAAACTATCCCAAATCCCTCAATAGATTTTTTGGCCATATAACCAGGCATAATAAATAGGCTGGACTCTGACAATAATTCTTGTTTTTTTTCTTCACTGACAAATCCCTCAAAAATCACATTATGAATTAAGCTGCTTTTTTCTATTGTTTTTTTCAGTAATTGTTTTGATGGGCCCTCTCCTACAATATGCCACTTAAAGTTTGGAAGAATTTTATGAATAATAATTAATGCCTTCGCAGCCTCTAGCAAACCTTTTCTATCTTCAATTCGACAAATAGAAATTAGTTTCAATGTAGAATCTTTCAATCTTTTGTTTTTAATTATAGGCGGCCTTACAGAAAACGGAGGATATATAATTTTTAATTTATTTTTATCAACAAAACATTTAGATAGCATTAAATTTTCAGTAAACTTAGTTATAGATACAATGTATTTGCATCTATCAAAGGCTTTTTGTATTTTTCTTATATTTTTATTATTTTTACTTTTCAAAAACTCTTGTCCAATTGCGAAACAGATAATTTTAGTTATATTTTTTGGAACTGCATTAACTGATTTCCATGTATCGCATATAGCAACATCATTTATTTCAGCATTTTTTCTTACTAATAATTTTTTAAAAAAAGGACGAAGAATTTTAATACTAGGAAAAAAACTTAAATTAAAAGAATCTTCGGATTTATATTTATGATCAGGATAAACTACAACCTTCTTTGATTCAGATTGCAACCCTTTTGCAATAGAATACATTAAACTTTGCATTCCACCAATTCTTGGAGGAAAAGTTTGAGTAACAATATGAACATTCATTTTTCTTTATCCTTATGAATTTTTTCTTAGTTGTTTTTCCATCATTTTAATAACCCTCATAAATCTTGTAAACGCATAAAGAATTGAAACAGCAAATCCATATCTTCCTTGCAACCAATGATGCCTAAGTAAATAAGCTTTAAAAAAGTCAAATTGAAAGCCAAAAACCATTCTTAATGTAAGTGAAGACATAGACTTTTTAGGTGAAAAATTTGCAAGTGATGTTGTATATTTATTCATTTTAGAAACTTGATGTTCGAAATCTTTCATCCAATAATGATAAATTACTCCATTTAAAACTGTAGTTTTTTGATTTTTTGGTTTTTTAATTTTATCCCAAGTTGGATGATCAGGATACCTAACAACACTTTTTCTGTATAACCTTATAACTTTGTCTCCAGAATAAGAATATGGATTAATCCCAAAAGGAAATATGTTTTGCCTTTTTATTAAATATAGGTTGTGCATATCCTTTTTTTCTTTCAGAAATAAATTTCTGATTTCTTGATTTAAATCTGAGCTTACAATTTCATCACCATCTAAATTTAAAACCCAATCATTTTTACAAACTTTTTCTCCAAATCTTTTTTGTTTTCCGTATCCATCCCATTTATTAAACATTACTTTTGCACCTAGAGTTTTAGCTATGCTTAATGTCTTGTCAGTTGAACCAGAATCAATAATAATAATTTCATTAACTAAACCAGAAACTGACTCTATTACTTTTTTAATTTTTCTGGATTCGTTTTTAGTGATAATATAACATGAAATTGGAAGCAAAATAATTGTTACTCCTTTAAGTTAGTGGTTTTGTTGTCCTTTCCAGGCTCTCTATTGCCTAAAACAACTAGACCAATTATAAAAAAAATAACAGCTGTAACCATCCCTAACCTTTCATTGTTAGTCCATAAAACAATTGAAGCATATAGTGTGGGCCCTAAAAAAGATGTGATTTTTCCTGATAACATGTAAAACCCAAAAATTTGAGCACGATGTTTTGGTGGAACTTTATGAGAAATTAAAGACCTAGATGCAGATTGAACAGGCCCAATAAATAACCCTACTATTAACGCTAAAACCCAAAACCAAAAGCCTGAGGGTGCTATAAGAACACCTATTCCAAAGATTGTGAGAAAGAAAAGTGAAATTCGAATAGTCAAAAAAGATCCAAATTTATCATCAACCCAACCTCCAACAAACGCGCCAATTCCACATGTAAAGTTTACTGCAATAGCAAACATTAAAACCAATTCATTTGAAAAACCAAAAACCTTTGCTGCATAAATTCCTGCAAAGGCGAAAACAACTGTTAAACCATCTGTATAAAATAAGCGAGCTATTAAAAATCTTCTAAGCCCTGGAATTTTTTTAATCTCCAACCATCCTTGCTTTAAAATTTTTATAGAACTATTAATTTTGGTAGCTGGTGCAGTTTCTTTCACAAAAACAAATAATGGAAGACTAAAAAATATCATCCATAAACCAACAAGAACCATTGTTGCTCTTACATGTTCAGCATTGTTTTTATTTAGGCCAAAAGGAGCAATTTCGGGCTTTATAAATAAAAACAATGCAATTGATAAAGCAATAATTGCCCCCCAGTAACCGACACCCCAGGACCAACCAGAAACTCTTCCAATTAAATTTTTAGATGCAACTGAAGGCAGCAGAGCGTTATAAAATACAAACATTAATTCGCTAAAAGCAATTGTTAGGAATGATAATATAATTGCTAAAAACAAAAAGCTAGCATCAGGTTTTACAAACCACAAAAACATTGTTGATGTGGCAGCAATAGCTGTAATTAAAAATAAAAAAAACTTTCTGATTGCTTTTGAATCTGCAATTCCTCCTAAAACAGGACTAACTAATGCAACAAAAATTGCAGCCATAGCAGTCATGTAACCCCAATAAGCCGTTCCATTTTCTGGAGCTACAGAAGTGACAAAATATACTGCAAAAATAAAGGTTGAATGAATTGCTCCTAGGGCAGAATTTCCTGCATCAAACAAAGCATATGAGATAGTTGGTTTCCATCTAATTCTATAGTTATTCATGTTTATCTTTACTAGTAATTTTTTTAAAATTTAGCCTAGCTTCATGCAATATAGGTTCAGTATATCCTGATGGTTGATTTAATGCATCAAAAACAAGCAAACAGGCTGTTTTAAATGCTATAGAATTATCAAAATCAGTTGACATTTTAATATAATTCTTATCTTTTGAGTTTTGATCATCAACCTTTTTAGCCATTTTTTTAAATGAATTTAAAACATCATCCTTTTTACATATTCCATGATACAACCAATTAGCTAAATGTTGAGAAGAGATTCTTAAGGTAGCTCTATCTTCCATTAGTTCTATATTATTTATGTCAGGCACCTTAGAACACCCAATACCTTGGTCAATCCACTTTACAACATATCCTAAAATACTTTGCACATTGTTTTCAATTTCATTTATTATTTCTTCTAATGTCCATGGAGGTTCTTTAATGACAGGAATTTCTAAAAGACTATCGATAGAAAACGTATCTTCTTCCATTAGTTTTTTTTGATTTTCCACAACATCTATTTTATGATAATGAAGAGCATGAATTGTTGCAGCTGTGGGAGAGGGAACCCATGCTGTATTTGCTCCTGCAACTACATGCTGTATCTTTTGATTATACATCTCGTTCATATCATTAGGCATAGCCCACATACCTTTGCCAATCTGTGCTTTTCCGACAAAACCACATTTTAAACCGATACTTACATTTCTGTATTCATATGAAGAAATCCAGCTTTGTTTTTTCATCTCGCCCTTTTTTACCATAGTTCCGGCTAACATAGAGGTATGAATTTCATCCCCAGTTCTATCTAAAAATCCAGTATTAATAAAAAAAACTCTATTTCTCGCTTCTCTTATGCATTCTTTAAGATTTAAAGAAGTTCTTCGCTCTTCATCCATAATGCCAATTTTAATTGTGTTTTTTGGTATTTTTAATAATTCTTCAACACTTTTGAATGTATCAACTGCAAACTTAACTTCCTCAGGCCCATGCATTTTGGGCTTAACTATATAAATTGAACCATTTTTAGAGTTCTTTTTTTCTTTAAGGTCTTCTAAAGCACATAAAGAAGTTATAACAGCATCTAAAAGACCCTCACCAACTTCATTTTTGTTTTTGTCGAGTAGAGATGGGGTAGTCATTAGGTGCCCGACATTCCTCACAAGCATTAGAGCTTTACCTTTTAATGTCCTTTTAACTTTTGAAGGAGAAGAATATTTTATATCTTTATTTAATTTTCGAATAAACGAATTATTATTTTTTATGATTTTTGTTTTTAAGGTCCCCTTGAGAAGTTTTTGCCAATTTTTATAAGCTAGTGTCTTATCTTCGCCATCAACAGTGGCAACAGAGTCTTCACAATCCATAATCACTGAAATGGCTGACTCTACAAATATATTTTTAATTTCTCTGTTTTTATCAAATTGAACTCTAATATGGAGTTGATTTTTTTCTAATATAATTTCGGTTGGATTTTTTATATTGCCAACATAACCTTTAAATTGTTGAGGAATTTTAAGTGAAGTAAAGGTTCCTTTAAATCTTTCAAAAACAAGTTTTTGTTTTTTTATTTTGAAACCCTTTATATTCGAATAAGTCTCGTTAATTAGTGGCGCAAATATATCTAGAATTTTTTTTGACTTATTAATTACTTCTTGACCTCTCTCTTTGTTGAAATGCAAACTTATTTCATAAGGTTTTTTATCTGGAATTAAATTGGTTCCATATAGAGCATTATATATGCTTCCCCATCTTGCATTAGCAGCATTAATAGCATACCTAGCATTGTTTATTGGAACAACTAATTGGGGCCCAGGTATAGAAGATATTTCATCATCAATATTTTTTGTATTAATTTTAAAGTCAGCCTTCTCAGGAACCAAATATTTTATATCATATAAAAACGCTTTATAATTTTTAATATCAAAATTTTTTTGAGAATTTTTTTTATGCCATAAATTAATATTTGATTGAAAATACTTTCTCTTATTTACTAATGAAATTCTCATTGTTTCAAATTTTGAAATAAATTTTTCAAATCCTTCCCAGAATTCATTGTTTTTAATACCACTTTTAGGAAGTAAATCTTTTTGAATAAATTTATATAAAACTTTATCTATGAATAAATTATTTTTAAAAATATATTTTGACAATTAATATTTACCTAGCATTCTTAAAGAATAAAAACATTTTTTGAATGTTATTAGTATTAATAATGATGTTCAACAAAAACTTGGAAGAAAAAATGGGAAATAATATTATTGTAGTTGGTATTTTTGTGGTTGATATATCTATATATTCAAAAACTTTGCCTTTACCTGGACAAACAATTATTGGGAATAACTATATAATTGGTCCCGGTGGAAAAGGATCTAACCAATCTGTTGCCATTGCTAAAGCAGGAGGAAAAGTGTCATTAATAGCTCGAATTGGAGATGATGATTTTGGTAAAGTAGCTCTAAAGCTTTATGATGAAGTTGGAGTTGATACTAACTTTTTAAGTGTTGAGAAGAATGAAAGAACAGGATGCGCAACTATTTCAATAGATGAAGAAGGAATGAATGCTATAATCGTTGCCCCTTCTTCAGCCAATGGCTTAACCCCAGAAATGATACTTAATAAAAAAAATGCTTTTAAATCTTCAAAAACAGTTATTACAGGCTTTGAAATACCTTTGGAAACAACAATCCAATCGCTTAAAATTGGAAGAGAGTTCAATTGTTTAAATGTTTTGAACCCAGCACCATATTCAAAAGTTAATAAAGAAATTTGGTCTTTGGTTGATTATGTAACACCTAATGAGCATGAGGCTTATGAAATAACTGGAATAAAGGTTAAAAATCCGGAAGATGCATTTATAGCTGGGGAAAAATTATGTGAAATGGGCTCTAAAAACGCTGTTATAACATTGGGAAGTTTGGGGGCTGTAACTGTAATAAATGGTAAAAGAGGTAAACACTATTTGCCTCCAAAAATTTCAGGTAATGTCTTAGATACAGTTGGTGCAGGCGATGTATTTAATGGAACTTTTTCTTTATCAATAACAAAGGGAAAATCAATAGAAGAATCTGTTCAATATGCAAATCTTGCATCTTCAATTTCAGTAAGAAGAAAAGGAGCTGCTAATTCATCACCTGATGCATTAGAAATTGAAAAAAATCTAAACTTAATTGCAGGCTGATTTTTATGAAATTTAAAGAACCTCCTTGGTTAAATTTAGGTATTAAAATGAGAATGGGATTAAAATCATTAAATCATTTGGATTGGTTACCCTTGAATGATGCTCACGGACCAGATGGTGAAAGATTTTTTCAAATGCAATTAAAAAAAAAATTAAGGGAAAAACATAAAGAAAAAATATTTATTGCCCTTCCCGAAGCTTATGAGGCTTCCGAGGAACTAGTGCTGTATGTAAAAAATTATTTTAAATCTCTAAACTCATTGCCAATTTTAAAACAAAGAAAAGACTGGCACCCACTTTATTATGCTGGTTTTTTAATTCCTGAAGACTTACTCATTTTAGAAAAAAAAAATGATAAATGGGTTTTAACTGCAGGATCATTATATTTCCCAGCACACTGGAGTTTATCTGACAAAATTTCTAAGAAATTAAGTAGTATTCATGACCCAGTCCCTCACTACAAAGACAATTTAGAAAAGGCTATGGATAAGTTTTTTGATAATATGATTGTTGGTCCTATCTCATCAAGAAGAAACTGGACGATTCAAATTGATAATGAATTGTTTGTCCCAAATAGGATTTGGGATAAAGATCTTAATATTAATCAAGTTCCGAGAAGAATATTTATAAGAGAAGAATACCAAACACTTAGAAAACTTCCCAAAACAAACAGCATTATTTTTACTATTAGGACACACTTATGGCCAATATCAACATGGGAAAATGATTTAAAGTCATTAAATGAACTTTTAGATTTATTAAGTAAAATGACTTATGAAACTATTAAATATAGAGGAGTAGAGTTTTATGGACCTCAATTAAAAGAATGGGTTGCTTCTTTAAATTAGGTAGGGTTTACAATTCCAATAAAAATTTTCTTCCTTGAGAAATTTTTCAATTTCTTTAATAAGAACATTAAGGTCATTTTTAGATTTTCCTTCAGCTCTTGCAATAATACATGATTGCGTATTTGAAGGTCTTATCAACCACCAACCATGCTTGTTTTTTGCTCTAATGCCATCAATATCAATTATTGAATACATATTTATTTTTTTAATTTTTTCTTTGATTTTATTAACAATTTTAAATTTTAAAATTTCTTTGCAATCTATTCTTATTTCTGGACTAGAAAATGAAATATTAGTTTCTTCATAAAACTTTTCTAAATCATAATTTCTTCGACCACATTCATGGAGTAATCTTAAAGCAGAATATGGAGCATCATCAAAACCATACCAATTATCTCTAATAAATATATGACCGCTCATTTCACCAGCAAGAAGAGACCCACTTTTTTTTAACTTTTCTTTAATTAAACTGTGTCCGGTTTTCCAAAAAATTGGATTGCCAGATTGTTTTTTTATAGAATCAAAAGCAGAGTCACTAGATTTAATATCTAAAATTATAGGAGCTCTCCTATTTTTTTTAATTATACCTCCAGCTAAAAATGCAGTTACAATATCTCCAGGAACAATCACCCCCCTTTTCGTAACAACTCCTATACGGTCTCCATCCCCATCAAAAGCAATTCCTAAATCAGAGTTAGTTTTTTTAACTTCTTTTATTAAGGACTCTAAATTTTTTGGCTCAGTTGGGTCAGGGTGATGATTTGGAAAATTTCCATCTATTTCGCCAAAAATTACTTTATGTTGACCAGGCAATTCTTTCACTAATTGAGTAATTAACTCTCCTGATGATCCGTTGCCACAATCCCAAATAACATTAAAGGGTTTAATTTCATATGATTTTTCAATTAATGCTTTTTTATAATCTTCAAAAACACTTTTAATAGTAGTTTTACCTTTGCCATTGTAAAACATCCCCTCTAAAATAATCTTTTTAAGATCTAAAAGTTTTTTTCCAAAAAAACTATTTGAACCTATCATAATTTTAAATCCATTATGATCTGGAGGATTGTGACTGCCAGTAACCATGATTGCTGCGTCGGAATTAAGAAACTCTCTTGCAAAATAAAGCATAGGTGTTGGACCGCATCCAATATCAATTACATTAGCACCACTTTTATTTAAGCCTTTTATTAAATGAGTAGATAACATTTTGCTTGTTAAACGCCCATCTCTTCCTACGGCTACAGTTATGCCTTGGCTGTTGAATATTTTTGAGGCAAACGCTCTTCCTATTAGAAAGGCATCGGAGTATTTTAAGGTCTTATTTATTATCCCCCTGATATCATATTCTCTAAAAATTGTATGATTGATCTCATTCACTTTTATATCCATCTCTTAAATGTTTAGTAATCCAATTAACCAATTCATTCTTGATTTCTGAATTATCTAATGCATAAGAAATGTTCGCCTCTATAAACTCTAGTTTTGTTCCACAGTCAAACCTAGTTCCAGAAAAGAGAAATCCATAGAAGGGAAATTTTCCAATCATAGATGACAAACAATCTGTAAGTTGAACCTCATTGTTTTTACCCTTTTTGAGAGATGACAAACAACTAAAGATTTCTGGCTCTAAAATATATCTTCCAACAACACCATACTGAGAAGGAGCATTTTCTTGGCTAGGTTTTTCAACTATGTCTTTAATATGAATTTTGTTATTTTCAATTTTACCAGGCTCAATAATTCCATAAGAAGAAACTTTAACTTTATCAACATATGAAAGTGCAACCATATTTCCTCCATTCCAATTTTCAATCATCTGTTTTAAACATCCTTTTTTTGACTTAATTAAGTCATCAGCTAAAATCACTGCAACAGGTTCATCCTTAATTAAGTGTCTTCCGCACCAAATAGCATGACCTAGTCCAAGAGGTTCTTGTTGCCTTACATAAGCGACACTTCCTGGTTCAAGGATCATTTCCTGAATCATATTCAAATAACTAGTTTTGTTTCTATTTTTAAGAGAAAGTTCTAATTCAACTGAATGATCAAAATAATCTTCTATGGCAGACTTACCTCTTCCAGTAATAAATATGAATTCCTCTATTCCACTTTCTTTTGCTTCTTCAATAGCATATTGAATTAAAGGCTTGTCTAAAACTGGAAGCATTTCTTTTGGTAAAGCTTTAGTAGCAGGTAGAAATCTTGTTCCAAGACCACCAACAGGAAAGATTGCTTTTTTAATTTTTCTTTTTTGAAAACTTTTCATTATAAATATTTTTTAGTATTAATAACTTAATAATATTATTAATTTTAATATTTATAATTTTATATAAATTTAATCAAACAATTAGTTATAGGAAATAATATGAAAATTGCTATTATAGGAACAGGATATGTTGGTCTTGTTTCAGGTGTTTGTTTTTCTGAGTTTGGTTTTTCTGTGACTTGTGTAGATAATAACGAAAAAAAAATAAATGAACTTATTTCTGGAAAAGTACCAATATATGAACCAGGTCTTGAAGAACTCTTAAAAAGAAATGTTGAAGCAAACAGACTAAACTTTTCAACAAACTTACCAGATATTGTAAAAAAATCTGATGTAATATTTATCTCTGTTGGAACTCCCTCTAGACGAGGTGATGGGCATGCAGATTTAACTTATGTTTATAGCGCAGCAAAAGAAATATCTTCTTCTATGTTAGGATATACTGTCATTGTAACTAAATCTACAGTCCCTGTTGGAACTGGTAGGGAAGTTAAAAAAATTATTCAGTCTAATAACCCTAAAGCAAATTTTGATATAATTTCTAACCCTGAATTTTTAAGAGAGGGATCAGCAGTTAATGATTTTATGCGCCCAGACAGAATTGTAGTAGGTTATGAAACCAAAAAATCAAAAGAAATAATGTCTTCATTGTACAAGCCACTTTATCTTTTAGAAACACCAATTTTATTTACTAGTCTAGAGACTTCAGAATTGATTAAGTATGCCTCAAACTCATTTTTAGCCATGAAAATATCATTTATAAATCAAATGGCAGATCTTTCAGAAAAAGTTGGTGCAAATATTAATGATGTTTCTAAAGGTATTGGCTTAGACAACAGAATTGGGTCTAAATTTCTTCATCCAGGTCCAGGATATGGAGGCAGTTGTTTTCCAAAAGATATAGAAGCACTTCTTAAAACATCAGATCAATTTTCTTGTTCAATATCTTTGGTCAAGGAAACAATAAAATATAATAATCAAAGAAAAATATTAATGGCGGAAAAAATCATTAATTTTTTAGATAAAAACATAAAAAACTTAACTATTAGTATTTTAGGTCTCTCTTTTAAGCCAGAAACAGATGATTTCCGAGAAAGTCCTGCTATTGTAATTATTGAAAAACTTATTGATTTTGGAGCTTTAATTCATGCATACGATCCTCAAGCAATTGAAGAGGCAAAAAAAATATTACCAAAACAGGTTAAATATTTCTCTTCTTCTAAAGAATGTACTTATAATTCAGATTGTGTCGTAATCTTAACAGAATGGAATGAATTCAGAGCATTATCTCTTTTTGATGTTAAAGAAACTATGAAAGGTGATAAATTGGTTGATTTAAGGAATATATTTTCTAAAAAAGCTGCAAATGATGCCGGATTAGAATATTTATCAATAGGAAGATAAAGGTGTTTTTTTATTTATCCAAATTTGTTTCAATTTTTTTAAATCCATTAAACATAATTTTTTTTTTAAGTATTATTTTGTCAATTTTAACTATTCTTAGGTTAAAAAAGACAACTATCTTATTGTCCATAATAATATTAGTTTTCAGTCTTTTTGTTTCATTCACCCCTCTTTCTTTTAAACTTCTAAATGATCTTGAAAAAAATGCGTTTTCTGAAAATAAAGGTTACCAAGTTTATGTTAATAAAAAAATTGAGAATATTGAAGATAATGATCAAAATCTTTTCTATTTATTAGATGGAGTTATTGTTTTAGGGGGAGGGTCAGATGGAGAGATATCAGAATTTAGGAATGAAGCCTCTTTAAATAGCTCTGCTGAAAGATTAATTAAGTCTGTTGAAATATTTAATAAAAACAGAGATTTAAAAATACTCTTTTCTTCTTTTTCAGGGAAGACCAACACTGAGGGTTGGCCAGATTATAAAGTAGCAGAACTATTTTATAAAAAGATGAATGTACCTGAAAAAAATATTTTACTGGAAAAAAAATCCAGAAATACTTATGAAAATATTTTATATTCTAAAGATATAATAAATGAAAATGAAACTTGGGGTTTAATAACTTCTGCATATCATATGAAAAGGGTTAAGGCAGTTATTCGATCTTTATCAATTAATAGTACAATAATTTTTATTCCTGTTGATTTTCAAACTGCTGAACATACAGAGTTTTTTAGTTTTAATTTCTCAAGAGGAGTTCATTATTGGTCAATATTTCTTCATGAATGGGTAGGTTTATTAGGCTACTCCTTATTTGGCAAAGCATAGTTTAAAAAGGAATTTGTCCTTGCTTAAAAATATTATTTAATTCTGAGATAATTTCATTTCCAAGGTTTACGTTAATTGAGTTTAAGTTATTTAACAGTTGTTTTTTATTAGTTGCACCAAAAATAACTGAAGTCATAAAGGGTCTAGAAAGACAAAAGGATATTGACATTTGAGCAAGATCAATATTATTTTTTACAGCTAATTTATGATAATTTTCAACGACTCTAGGGACTCCATTCTTTGCTCTTCCAAACAAAGTTTTATCAATGCTTCTTCTTGATTTTTCGGGTATTATATTGTTTTTATATTTCCCTGATAAAATTCCAGCAGCTAGGGGAGAATAAGCTAGTAAACCAATATTTTCATGGTGACATAATTCTGATAAGTCCAAATCAAACCACCTGCATAATAAGCTATATTCATTTTGAATAGATACAATTTTAGGAAACCCTTCTTTTTTGGCAATTTCAATAAACTGCATTGTTCCCCAAGCGGTTTCATTTGATAAGCCAATTGATCTAATCTTTCCTTCAGAAACAAGTTTGTTTAATTCATTTAAAATTAAAAACATTTCTTCTTTTTCACTAGATTTATTCTGATAGAAGGGGTTATATTCCCAATTTCTTCTAAAATGATATGAGCCTCTGTTTGGCCAGTGAAGTTGATAAAGGTCGATGAAGTCGGTGTTCAAATTTCTTAGACTTCCCTCTAGAGCTTTACGAATCGATTTTGGAGAAATAGGCTCACCACTTCTTATGATCATGTAACCTTCTCCAACCACTTTAGAGGCTACAACTATAGAATCTCTTTTTTTTGATCTTTTAATCCACTGACCTAAATATTTTTCACTTAAGCCTTGAGTTTCTGAACTTTTAGGGGTTGTTGGATACATTTCAGCAGTATCAAAAAAGTTTAAACCATTACTTAAGCTAATATCTATGAAATCA
>NZGH01000011.1 GCA_002690875.1 Rickettsiales bacterium | reverse complement strand
TGACAACGATACACTTACTGGCTCCGAAATAGTGTTTGGTACAATTTAATTCATTTAGTTGTTTTTATTTATAATAGAATGATTATTAATATTTATGTAAACTAATTTTCATGTCTTACTGGCTTAAAGTACTTAAAAATAGTGGATCACTAGGAACTATAATTACATTGTCAGTTTTGATTACTATAATGGGACTGTTAAGTCCTATCTTTATTATTCATATTTTTAATAGATATATTTCTTTTGGTCTTGAAGGGACTTTAATTTTTTTAATGTTAGGTGCATTATCAGTGGCTATATTTGAATTTTTATTTCGTAATTTACGAAATAAAGTTTTTTCAAAAATTATTATTAATCCGATACAAATTACAAAGCTTGATTTTGTTAGAAATTATTTTACGAGAATAGGGAAGAATAGAAAAAAGTTATCAGAGTCTCTTGATATTAACAATCAATTTTATCAATATTTATCGCCAATAAATCAGTCAAATATTTTTGATTCATTATTTGTTGTAATAATTATTTTTTTTCTTTTTTTTCTGAGTAAGCTTTTAACAGGAGTTTTTTTAATAATCATAACTTTATATTTACTAATACAAAAAAAAATTGACGATAACAAAAAAATTTTTATCAATAAAAATAAATTTAGTACCTATGATAATCAGATAATTAAAGAATTAAGTTTAAATAGTGATTATCTCGATACACAGGATTCTCTAAAATATATTGGTTATAATTTAAAACAATATTTGGAAAAAAAATTATTCAATGACTCGAGTCTGTCAAGCTTTGACAATTATCAATTTTCCTCTAATCATCTTCTTATTCTTTTTTCATCAATTATAATAATCGGCTTTGGTGCAATTCTAGTTGTAAATGGACAGCTTTCTGTTGGAAGCCTAATAGGATTCAATATTTTTTCTTCAAGAGCATTAGTATTAGCCTCCGGTGCTCAGAGATCCTATTTAAATTTAAGTGGATTGAATGCTCTTATATCGTCGTCTTACGAAAAACTTAAAGATTCAAAAGAAAGATACCAGGGAATGCAATTAAATACTGTAACTGGAAATATAAAACTAAATAAAATTGACTTTTCTTATGATAAAAGTGATTTTTTATTCAGAAATCTAACTATTTCAATTAGCCCTGGACAATTATTTTGTATTTCTGGTTCAAATGGTGATGGAAAAACTACTCTTTCAAAAATACTAATGGGAATTTTAGAGCCAAGTGCTGGTGAGGTTCTTATTGATGGTACTAATTTAAATAAATTATCATTGAAGTGGTGGAAGAAACAAATAGCATATATTCCTCAAAACCCTGATATTTTGAATTCTTCAGTTATGGATAATATATTGTTAGGTAATGATAAATTAAATGAACAAGAAGTTAGTAGATTACTTCAAACTGTTGGTCTTGATAAAAAATTAAAAAAAACTTCTTTAACTATTCTTGATCCGGTTGATGATAATCTGTCAAAAGGTGTGAAAAAGAAAATTCATTATGCAAGAGCTTTAGCTCAAAACCCTCATATTTTTATAATAGATGATCCAATGGGTTACTTAGATAATGAAGGAGTCCAGATAGTAAATAAAATAATAGAATCTTTAAAAAGAGCTAATAAAACTATAATTTTATTTTCAGACAACAATATCTTATCTAATATTATAGACAAGAATATTACTATTGGTAATTAAAACTATGACAAAAAAATGGATTAATTGGAATGAAAATGAATTAACTAATGAGGTTAATATAGATTTTGTACATTCAACTAAGTTTAAACTTTTAATTTTTTCATTTTTAATAATTTTTTTTTTAATTATTAATTTAAGAATAATCGAGGTTTTAAGTTTGGCGGATGGCAAAGTCATTCCTCAAGGTAGAATAAAATATGTTCAGCATTTAGAAGGAGGAATTGTTGAGGAAATCTTAGTAAATGAAGGTGAAAAAGTTGAAAGTAACCAACCTTTGGTAATTTTATCCAAAGAAAAAGCAACATCAGATTTTGAGGAAATCAATACAAGATTGAGATCAATTGATTTGTCAATTTTGAGGATTAATTCTGAAAAAAAAGGAAAAAGATTACTAATTTTAACTGATAATAAAAATAAATATGATTCGGAACAGATTAAATTTGAGCAAGAGCTTTTAAAAAGTCGTTTAGACTCAATAGATTCTGAAAGAAAATCAAAAAAATCATCAATAGAAAAAGCAAACAATAATCTAAAAAACTTAAAAAAGAGACTTAATATTGTTAAAGAGCAGGAATCTATAAGTCAAAAACTTTTAGAAGCTGAAGCTACTAATAGATTAAGACATCTTGAACTTTTACGTGAATTGTCTGATGTTGAGGCTAAAATTGATGAACAAAAATCAATTATTTCTCTCTCCAAAACAGACTTGGATAAAGTTAACAATAATTATAATGAACAATTAAATAAAGAATTATCTGAATTAAAAAAAGAAAGAATAGAATTAAACAAAAGAATTAGGAAATTTTCTGATAGTTTAAAAAGAACTGTACTCAAAAGTCCAGTTTCCGGAACAGTAAAATTAATTTCAGTCAATTCGAAAGGAGCTATTGTTACTCCTGGTGTAACTGTTGCTGAAATTGTTCCCGAAGATGAAAAACTGATTATTGAAGCTAACTTGCCCTTATCAGAAATTGGATATATTTCTGAAGGGCTTAACGCAAAAATAAGGTTAAATACACCAGAGGGATCAAGATTTAAACCTATTAATGGAAGAGTGGTTTTTGTGAGTGCAGATAGAACATCTACTAAAAATGAAAAAGAGGATTACTATCTTGTAAAAATTGAAACAAATGAGACCTCCTTTTCAAAGCAAAATGAAAGGTTTAGACTTTATTCCGGGGTGCCAGTCATAGTAGGAATTATTACAGGAAAAAGAAGTTTTGCAGATTATTTTTTAACACCTTTTAAATCAGGATTTTCATTTGCTTTTTCTGAAAGATAAAATTACATTTTTATCTTAGATATTGGATCATATTTATAAATAACACCATTATTTTCACTAGATAAGTTCAGAAAATTATAAAGTTCATCAAAAATAGAATTACTTTTTCTTGCTTTAACTATTATCGTAAGTATTTCTGCTTCGCTAGCATCTCCAAATTGTTGAATATCAAATAGATCAGAGGACCTTCCATTAGCGTAGCCTATGGAAACCACATCAATGTTTTTTGAAAATCTCTCTACTACAGAGTGACCGAGTCCTTTTTTGATTAGTCCACCAATTTCGATAAAGTTAGTCATTATTTTGATGCCCCAGCTCTTTTTAGAACATCTTTAGGGATATGTGTTGCAACTCTATCCAACTTAACCATCCACATAATACCTTTACCTGGTGTATCAAGATCTCCTGCTAAATACATTGATTCAAAAACTCTATTAGATTGTTCTTTAGAAACGATGATTCGAATTATTTCTTTTTGCTCGTCAATGGTTACACCCAACAAGCCCATTCTATCTCTAACACCTGTTCCACGAGCATAATTTATTGTGGCACCCTGTGCTCCAACACTTGTTGCAGCATTGATTATTTTTTCTGCGATTCCACTTTCAACCACACATGTGATTAAGAAGACGTCAGTAAGATATGTAATTTCTCTAGCCATAATTAATTATCCTTTTGTTGTTTTTGTTGAAATTGAATAAAAAGACCCATCAATAAAACTGCTAATATTGGACAAATACTAGCCATTGACAGGATACCAAATCCCTCTGTAGCAGAAACAGCATTCCCAAGACCTAACCCCATTGCAAGAACTAATGGAACAGTTACAGGACCTGTTGTAACTCCAGCACTATCCCAAGCAACATTAACAAATTCTTCGGTAGAAAAATAAGTCAAGACAACTGCCAATAAATATAGTGGGATTAATACAGTTGCTAAATCAAAACCAAATACAATTTTTCCAACGCCTAATGCTATACCAAATGCAACGCCTCCAGCAACACTATACATTAACATTGATTTTTTGAAAGCACCATTAGTTAGCTCTTGAACAGTAAGTCCCAATGCATTCAAAGCTGGTTCAGCTAATGTGGCACCAAAACCTAATAACCACGCAAATAAAATTACAATTGATAACCCTAAAATTTCGCTATAAATCGGTGAGACCTCGCTTATGGAAACTTCCATAAAAGCGGCGGGAAGTGTTGACCCTGCTTGACCTCCAATAGCTCCAAGTCCATAAGTTAATCCAACATTAAAAACACACATTCCTATGATTGATAGAGCAAGACCATATGTCGTCACTAAATTATTTGGGAGTTTAGATTTAAGAATTATAAAAAGGACTATCATCAAATATATTACTAAAGGTAATATTGCTTGAACCCCACCTCTTATCTCAGCATATGGTGTTTTTGACCAGATAGAAGCTTCACTATCACCGATGGAACCTGTTGTCATTGAAGCCATTGCTATAATCTCATCAACACTTGTAGTCTGTGAGATATAGATAGCTAAAATTAAAACAGCAATTATTGGAAATAAAGAAGCCATTGTTACAACCCCAAAACCTGAGAGTGAGGAATCCCCTTTACCAGCAGAAGCAGCAATTCCAATACCTAAGGATAATACAAGAGGTACAGTAACTGGTCCTGTTGTAACAGCCCCACAATCCCACGCTAAACCAAGAATTGTTCTAAGATCAGGGTTTGTCCATGCGTAAATAGTTAAAGCTATTGTTGGCGCTAAGGCTAAGTAAATAAGTGGTTTCAATGACCAGCCCCTTACAAATCTTATTGTACCGATAACAGCTGCTATTCCAACACCTGCTCCTACCATAACTACAAGAGTTTCACTTCTATTATTTAAAATTTCATATAAATAAGGGGCTTCTTGGGGATTTACAGATGCACCAAAAGCTTTTAAAGCACCGATTGCTGGCTCTGCATAGGTAACGCCTACTCCTAAAATAGCAATAATTATTAAAACGACAAAAAGAGATGCTTTTTTTGGAAGCGTATCTCCTATTATTGTTCCAAAGGGCATTAGACCTGTTTTTAATCCTTCCATAAAAATAGCTAAACCAATTATAACAGCTACCAAACCAAGAGATAGGGTTGAGGCTTCAGCTATTGGTTGCCTAAGAATTAATAATTGAAACAAAAATAAATATGCAGCTAATGGAACAACTGCTTTTACTTGTTCAAGAATTCTTACGTAAGTATACGGAGCTAGAAGAGAAAAGCCTTTAGCTATTCCAACTTTTATTTTTTGAGGTTTAAGAGATTTTCCTTTAGTAGGTTTTGGTGTTAGATTATTATAGCTAATACTTCTGTGCTTAACTTCGGATTCATGTATAAATTCAGAATATTTCATAACTTTAAAGTAACATATTAAGTCTTTAATAAAAACAATTATTCTACATGTGATGTTGATTTATCAAGTCTATAAAAAATTTGTCGTGCTAATTTTGAAATTAGATCGTTCTCATCATCAATTTTTGCGTTTAATTCATCAAGAGTGAATGGTACTTTTTGATACTCTGTTCTCTTAGATAACTCCTCGCAAAGTTTAATAATCATCCCTTTAACAACTTTTGATGCCGAATTAAGTATAGAGTCCAAACCGTCTTTGTTAATTTCAATTAATTCTGTAGGTTTAATAGATTTAACTGTTGCACTTCTTTTTTGATTAAGTAGAAGTGCTAACTCTCCAAAAACCTCGCCATCACTCATATAGCCAGCATCATTTTTATCTACCTCTACAGAAAGTCTTCCAGACACAATCATATATGCTTTATTTCCATCATCTCCTTGATTAAATAATATTTCATTTTCAAGCATTAAGATTTTATTTGTTTGACCATGTGTAATTTTTTTCAATTAAAAATCCTTTGAGATAAACGGTAATGTAGCTGTAAAGATAATGCACGAATTACATCAGGTGATTTTTTGACAAGCACTTTTAAATCTTTTAGGGTAATAGGTAATTTGTGGTCACTATCTTTTCCTAATTCTTGAGACATTTGTTGAATTACTTTGTGTAATTCAATATTACTTGATAAAAGAATAGCTTCGAGTGCATTTTTCTTTATCTCTATAATCTCAGTTGGTAATATTGCCTTTATACTTGCTTTTCTTTCTTCACCAAGAATAAGTGATAGTTCACCAAAAATTTCCCCTGATTCCATTTTCCCAACTTTTTTTCCATCAATTTCAACGTTTAAAGCACCTGAAATTATTAAAAAAGCTGTGTTCCCACTATCTCCTTGTTTAAAGACATATTCATCGGGTAATATTCTTTTTTTATTTAATGCCATTACTTATTTACTTGTTGCAACGTAAACACCATCCCAATCTTTTGGTGGAGGTGAAGTTTTAAATTCATCTATTCTTTTTGTCATAATTTCATAGTATTCATTCATTAAATTATTACAAAGACTTTTTGCTATATTCATTTCCTTTAAACAATTTTGCCATTCTTGGTTAAAATAGTTTTTAAGGATATTTTTATGTTTTGTTTCTAAAGTTTTATATTCACTGCTTTTTTTAAATTCTGAATCACCAGCTAAAGTAAAAATTGTTACAGCTTCTTTTTTTCCTTTTACAGCAATCATATCTAATTGAAGAGTAGCATATAAATCTTTGACACATTCATTAGTTTCAGGACCAATTACTGTCTTTACACCATAACTTTTTGATTGTCCCTCAAGTCTAGCAGCTAAATTAACAGAATCACCAAGTACTGAATAATCAAATCTTTGGTCAGAACCCATATTTCCAACAACACATCCACCAGTATTTAATCCTATGCCAATCTTAAGTTCTAGATATTTTCTATTTTCAGATTTTGCTTCCTTTTCTCTTTCAGCATTTAATTCTGCCATCACTTTATGCATTCTGAGTGTGGCGTCACAAGCCATTTTTTCATGACCTTCAACATCAATTGGTGCATTCCAAAATGCCATAATACAATCACCCATGTACTTATCAATTGTTCCATTAACATTTATTATTTCATTTGTAAGTGGTGTTAAAAATCTATTTATTAGTTTTGTTAGTCCTTGTGGATCAGATTTAAAAGACTCTGAGATAGTTGTAAATCCTCTTACATCACAAAATAAAAATGTCATTTTTTTAGTTTCCCCTCCTAAAACTAGTTTATCTGGGTCTTCAGCAAGTTGTTCAACTAAGGCAGGCGAGAGGTACTGAGAAAAAGCTCCGCGAATTTGCTTTTTTTCATTTGCATCTCTTAAATAATTTGCAAAAGTATTACCAAAATAAATTAAAAAAGTAGAAACACCTGCAAAAGTTGGATCAAATAATGTTTTTTCTTCTAAAAAAAGCTTTAAACTGATGTAGAAGGCTGCACCAATTACTGATACTAACAAGGAAATATTTACAATAGGCCCAAATCTGAGTGCAGAAATTGTTATAAAAAAGCCTAATAAAATAGTAAAAATTGCCTCATAAAACTTCATATTTGTTCCTGATTTTAAAAAGGGAGATCCAGAAATCTTTACTTTATTTTTTTCAATCTGAGCTTCTTCTTCAGTCATTCCACTGTTAATTGCTTTTTTATAAGCAATATCGGCATTCTTTTTTGAGGTGTAAAATAATATAGCAGATATGACTGTATCTATAAGGTTAGCATGTATCTCAACACCCGGCATTCTATCTTCAACTGGTGTAAATCTTATGTCTTTAAGGCCAGTTGCTGAAGTTCCTAAAATTCCAAGCTTTCCCTGTAACCTTTCCTTTCCAACTCTTCCTTTAATAATATCCGCTGCACTTACATAATATCTTTTTTCTTTTTTAATAGAGTCTGATTCACCATAGTAAATCCAAACCCTTCCATTTTCATCTGTAGGGATTGCTGCATTACCAATCGCTTTTGTTTGAATGATGATTTCCTCCACACCGTTGATTCCCGTTCTTGTTGCAACACTATTACCTTGAAATGCAACTCTAATCATTTCTAAACCAAGTGTAGGTCTCACAGTTCCTGCAACATCTGAGATTAGAGGTACACGCCTTATAATACCATCCGGCTCTTCAGCAACAGATACAGTTCCTGCACCAGATGCTGCTTGTTCAAATTCAGTAACATTAGCCAGTAATCCAGGATAAGATATCAACCAATTTTTAGGATCTTTGTTCTTGCCTAAAAAAACTTTAACAGAGGTATCTTTAATGTCATCTCTTTCAGCATCACCAGTAACATCAAGACCTGAGTGACCAATTACCGTGGGAAAAGTTTTCATTACATCTCTTGCAATAGATTCATTGGATGGAAGTTTTTTTAGAACATTAGCTATTTTTGGATTCCTTTTTTCTAGATCTCTAGCTATTAAGGTCGGAGAAGTTCTGTCTTTTTCAGCAAATAATACATCTAGCCCAAGAACTAACATACCTGACTCCTTCGACTTTTGAAAAAGATCAGCTAAAACTGTTCTTGGCCAAGGCCATTGACCAATTTCTCGAAGTGACGCCTCATCTATGTCGACTATAACAGAGTAAGTTTGACCATCCGTAGATCTTGGATATTTTTTTTGAAGTTGATCAAAATATTTGAGTCTCATTACTTCTACTATTTGCGGATCTAAAATTCTTACTCCGCCTAAAATAATTGCAGCAATTATTGAAAGTAGTGTAACTATCAACCTAAAACTCAATTTTAATTTCATTTTATGGCTCCGCAAAACTATTACCTATTGTCCTTATTAAAGGATAAATAAAATAGGTAATAAGTTTTCTTTTCCCAACTCTAAACTTTCCTGAAACCTTCATTCCTGGCATAATATTAAATCCAGGTGGTGTATCTTTTAGTTCATTTACAGTAATTTGAGCTCTTGCTCTGTAAAAGTTGCCAGAATTTCCATCTACATCTTCGTCGACTGTATCAGCAGAAACATAAATAAGTTTTCCTTTTAATTCTCCATGTTTTTGAGCTGGTAAAGCATTTAATTGTATCTTTACTGATGTGTCAGGAATCAATTTGCTAATATCAGATGGATCAACATCAAAAACAGTCAGTAATTCAACTCCTGTTGGAACAAGTGTCACCACACTTTTCCCTTTAGTTATAACTGCGCCGGCATAAAGAGAATGAAGATCTAGTACCATTCCGTCTGAAGGTGCTCTTACAACAACATCAGTTTGTCGTCTTTCTAGTTTCTTCAAGTCCTCCTGCATACTCATACGTTGATCCTCTAAAGAAACAAGTTCATCATTGATTCCACCAAAAAATTGACTTGTGTATTCTTTTCTATTGGATTTAAGTTCACCAAGTTTATTACTAGTTTTTGTAAATTCCTTTTCCATGGATAATCTTTTGTTTTTTTCAGCTAAGACCTGTGATTCTGCAACAAGATCTAAATCAAAAAGTTCTTTTTTCGAATCTTCAAGTTGTTTTTGTATATCTAATTGTTCCTTTACATATTTTAAATCATCTTCTGTGGAAGAGATTTGTTGGTCTAAAGATGCCATTTTAGCTAGATATTGATCTTTTTTATCCTTAAAAATTTTACTTTGTCTTGCATCTGAAGGGTTACTAACACTTACGCTAGTTCTTAATAATGATTGTTTTTTTAACCTATCAATCTTTGAATTGATCACATTAAGTTGATAATTAAGTTTCATTTTGTCAGCTTTTTGAAGTGTTGAATCAAATGTAAGAAGAGGTTCTCCTTTTTTTATACCTTGTCCTTTTTTGACGTAAATTTCTTTAACAACTGAATCAAAGTTTGATTGAACCTCTACGTTTGGAACAATTGTCGTTATTTTTCCAGATGCTGTAATAGTTGTATCAACCTCAGATATAGATCCCCAAAGTATCAAAAAAAAGACTAAAAAAGCAAAAGAGTATACTGAATATTTTACAGATTTGGGAACTGCTTTTGATTTTATTCTGTCAATGTCGTCATCAAATTCATCTAACAATTCATTCATTAATTCGGAATTTACTTTTTTCTTCTTTTCATCCTCAGATAGTTCTTTTTTGTCGTTATCAGCTTCACTTTCATTAGCATCTGAATCAGAACTAAATGCATCAACTGATAATTTTTCATTAGCATTTCTTGCATAACTAGCTAATTGTTGCATCATATTAAAGGCCGTTTGAGGAGAATTTTTTAGATAACCTAATAAAGCATCTTTATCTATTTCCTTAACTACTGCTTCATTAACAGCTCGAGCCATTGCACTTCTAGGTTGCTTATCTATCAATGCCATTTCTCCAAATAGAGCATTTTTTTCTAGAATTGAAAGTGTCACATATTCATCACCATTAAATTTACAAACCTCAATTTTTCCTTTAACAACTTGATAAGCAAAGTCACCAACTTCACCTTCTCTGAATAAAACATCTCCAGCAGCTAAATTTCTTAAAGCAGGTTGTGTAGGTTTTTTCTGCTTACTCATTTTAAACAGCCTTTTTTAAAATTTTGTTTGTCGAATATTCTCCTAAAATAGAAGTTTGCTTTTTATAAGTCTCACTAAAAAAACCTGATTCATTCTTCAAGCTCTCAAATGAACCTTGCTGAGAAATTTTTCCATTATCTAAAACAAAAATTTTATTACAAAGTCTTAGATGATAAAGCCTATTTGAAACAATAACCACTGTTCTTCCTAAAGCTATGTCAGGTAAACCATCATAAAGTTTAATTTCACTATCCACATCAAATCCACTCATTGCATCATCAAGAATCAATATTCGTGGATTTCTAATTAGGGCTCTTGCTATTGCAAATTTTTGTCTTAAGCCGGTAGAAATATTTGATGCATTTTCCTCTAAAAAGGTTTCATAAGCATCTGGAAATGATTCTATTTCTTCATGAGCAAAAACTTTTTTTGTGGCCCAAGTAATTCTATCCATTGAAGAGTTTGGCATTGGTCTGGAAATATTTTCTCTAATTGTTCCAGGAAAAAAATAGCTTTCCGCACTTACCAAAGATACTTGAGATCTTATGTGACTTAGATCGAGTAATCTTAAGTCAATGTTATCAAGTCCCACAATACCTGATTGTGGTCTATATAAACCTTGAATTAACTTTGCCATTGTACTTTTACCACAACCACTTTTCCCAGTGATTCCAACTATTTGTCTTGGATCAATATCTAAATCTATTTCTTTAAGAATTTTCGTTTCATCATCATAACTAAACTCAACTTTTTTAAAATTAATTTGTCCCATTAACTGTGGTTTTTGTCCCCTTACAGTCGTTTCAGAATTAGCGTCAACAATACCTGAAACAATTTGTAATGACTGAACTAATTTTCCAATTTCAGTTTTTAAGGTTACCAAATCAATAATTGGTCTCGAAACTCTTCCTGCTAACATATTAAAACCAACTAAAATACCAGCCGATAGACCTCCTGAAAAAACCAAATGTACACCAACAAAAATAACCATTGCTGTCATTAATTGATTAATAGTCGAAGTTATATTATTTAAGACAGAAGATCGCTTTTGCATTTCATCAGAAGCAACTATATAGTTAGCTTCAATATCTCTCCATTGATCTTTTAGACCTGGCTCCAATGCTAAGCCTTTAACATTTTCTATCCCATTAACACAAACTGAAATAAACTCTTGTCTTTGAGCATCAGCTTTAGCGAGTCCGCCCATTGCATCTCTTTGTTTTTTTGAATAAAACATCGAAGCAAGCGCACCCAACAAACTAAAAAATAAAACAACCCCAAATAAAAGTGGACTGTAAAAAAAAAGAATTGGAACAAAAACTAAAAGACTTATTGAATCTAATCCTGTTGAGAGAATTTTTTGAGTTAATAATGTTTTAATTTGACTGATTTGTGAGGTAAACCTTCTAAAATTCAAAGATTCCCTGTGAAATCTTTGCATAGGCAAGCTTACTAATTTTTCAAATACTCTTACAGAAAGTTTTGCTTCAATTTTTTGGGATAAAAAGTCAAGTAAATAAGACTTTAGGTATCCAAGGATTCCATTGAAAATATAGGCAACTACAACACCTGAGGTAATTACATACAATGTTGAATAAGCCTCGTAATTTACAACTTTATCTAAAACTAGCATCATAAAGACCGCTGGAATGACTGCGAAAATATTAAGGATTAGTGCTACAATAACAACCTGGACAACAACCGATTTATTTCTAAATGATTCTCCAATTAGCCATCCAATTTTTAACTCACTTGTTTCTTCAAAGATCTTTAATTTGGCTTTTAATAGTATTACAGAACCATCCCAGCCTTTACCTAATTCCTCTAAAGATATTTGTTGAGGTTTAGGGTTTGATATGCCTGCATCCAAACATAGAATAGATTTACTATCATCTTCACTAGTTATTGCTCGCAAGGCGATAATGTATCTACCATTTTTAAGTTTTAATATTTGTTGTTTTTTTGAGAGAAGCTTTAACAGTTCTTTTTCACTAATTTTTGTAGCTTTTGCTTTTAAATCAAAAGATCTAGCTAAATCACACATTTCTTTTAAAGAGAGTTCTCTATCATCTATCTTAAATCTTTCAGGAATATCATTAGGACCAATGTGAACTCCTAATTGTCTTGCAACCAGAATTAATGATTTTTGAGAACCACGAATAGCTTCCATATTTGTATTTAATCATATCAAGAATTAAAAACAAATAAAAAAAAACCCCCTGTAAATTATACAGAGGGTTTTATAAGTTCATAAAATAAACTTTAGTCCAATAATCCTTAGACTACATCATCGGTTGGAT
>NZGH01000010.1 GCA_002690875.1 Rickettsiales bacterium | reverse complement strand
TGATTCAGATGTAATAACACCTATAGATGATGGGAAAGTGATGATTTTTTTTTTTTTATCTTCATCAAAAAGTCCCTCTTTTGAAAGCATCTTTTTTCTGTCCTCTAAAACCTTGAGTAGAAGTCCTTCCCCCTGATACTCCACCTGTTCCACAATAAGTTGATATTTCGACTGCGGAGAATATGTTGTTACTCTCCCAACAATAACTACTGAGGAACCTTCTTCTATTTTAACATTAAGTTTATTAACATTAGATCTCCAACAGATTGCTGATAACGAACTTTCTTGATCCTTCAAAGTAAAATAAATGTGCCCTGATGAGTGTTTTTTAACTTGTGAAACCTCGCCGACAACTCTTAAAGTCAAAAAACTAGACTCGATTATATTTTTAATAGATTTATTAAGCTGAGTTACAGTATAATCTATAATATTGGAGTGTAATTTCATATTAAATGTAATATCATAATAAGGACTTTTTTTCTTGAATATTTTAGTTTTAGGAAGCGGAGCAAGAGAACATTCTATTTGTTGGGCTGTGAAAAAGTCTAAATCATGCGAAAAGTTATTTTGCTCACCTGGTAATGCAGGAATTCAAAAAATTGCTGAATGTGAATTTATTAATTTAAAAAAAAAAATTCAGATTCTAGATTTTTGTAAAAAAAATTCTATTGATTTAGTTATAATCGGTCCAGAGGAATACTTAGCTGACGGTGTGAGCGACTATCTTCAAAATAAAGGAATAAAAACCTTTGGTCCTGTTAAAAGAGCTGCCAAACTTGAAACCTCAAAATCATTTGCCAAATCTTTTTTGTTAAAAAATAAAATATTAACACCAAAATATCGTAAATTTACAGCAGTTGATAAAGCCCTAAATTATTTAAACTCCATAAATTTTCCTATTGTTGTAAAAGCAGACGGTCTAGCTGCGGGCAAAGGAGTAATTATATGTAAAAATTTAAATGAAGCAGAACAAACAATAAAATTAATGATGAAAAAAAAAAAATTTGGCGATGCTGGAAAAAAAATAATAATTGAAGAATTTATTGATGGTTTTGAAATAAGTTATTTTTCCTTTTTCGACAAAAAAACTTTTTTACCATTAGGATATGCTCTTGATCACAAAAGAGCTTTTGACAACGACCTTGGTCCAAACACAGGTGGGATGGGTTGTTTTACACCATCGAAAAAAGTAAGTAAAAGTTTAGAAAAAAAAATTATAAAAAATATTATAAAAAAAACTTTTTTAGGTTTTAAAAATGAAAATTTTACTTATCGTGGTATTTTATTTTTTGGATTAATAATTAAGAATAATAAACCATACGTAATTGAATATAATGTTCGCTTTGGAGACCCAGAGTGCCAAACACTACTCAGAAAATTAAAAACTGATTTTTTAGGAATTTTAACATCCATTACCAAAGACGAATTAGGAAAAATTAAAATAGCCAACTCAAGAAAAGCAGTAGTTTGTGTTGTTTTAGCGTCAAAAGGGTACCCTGAATCGTATGACAAAGAAATTCCAATTCCAAATCTTAAAAAAATTAAAGATGATAAAAGAACTATAATTTTTCACGCAGGAACAAAAACTTTATCTTCCAATTTTTTTTCTAACGGTGGAAGAGTACTATCTGTTACTTCAACAGGAAAAAATATTGAAGAGGCCAGAAAAAGTGCTTATAAAGTTTTAAAAAAATTAAATTGGAAAGATGGTTTTTATAGGAAAGATATTGGTTTCAAAAATTTTTAGTTATCTAAGCTTTTTAAAAAAATTCGTCAAAAGTTTTGAACATCCTTTTTCTTCTATGCCACCATAAAATTGATAACCATTCCTTTCTAATTGATAATTAATTTTTTTATGTGTAAGAGAGTTATTTTCTGAATAAGCGCCAAAAAAAATTTTCTTTATACCAGTCTCATAAATAGCGTATTCACACATTTTACACGGCTCAAGAGTAACAAAGATTGATAATTCATTTAATTTATTAAGATTTAATTTTTTACATGCTTTTCTAATAGCTAAAATTTCTGCGTGTGCAGTTGGATCATTTTTTTCAATAGAAGCGTTTGACGCCGAGCTTATAACTTTACCCTTCTTATCAAATATAACACAACCAACTGGTATTTCATTTTTATTTGCTGATTCATTTGCTATTTTTAATGCTAATTTTATATGACTTTTTTTTAGCATCTTAAAATTTCTACCTTTTCTCCAGATCCTACATCTTTTAACTTTTTTAGATCGTATTCTGTTTCACCCCAGATGTTGCATCTATCTGCTAATCGAATTTCATTGGACTCTGAAATAGGTGTTTTCCCATAACCAATAGCTATCGCTTTTCCACTAGGCCAATAAGCAATTTCTCCAAAAGATATTACATCTTTAGCATCACTCTCTAATACGCTAGTTAGATTAGTATAAAAATATACCTCTTCACCCCATAAATGAATATCTGAATTAAGAGGTAAACTTTTCCAAATTAATTCTGCAGTAGTGGTGTTTTTTAGATTAACTAGTATCTCATGATTTTTTATACAGATTTTACATTTTTTTTGCATATAATAATCTAACATCAATTTTATAAATTTAATAGCCATGAAAAAACCAATTATTGGAATAACTTTAGACGAGGAAAAATCAAAAATATATTCTAAATACCCCTGGTATGCTGCAAGAAAAAATTATTCAGAATCTATCGATCTAGCCGGAGGAACCTCTATTTTTCTTCCTCACTCAAATAAAAATATAAATCAATATTTAAGCCTAATTGATGGCTTAGTTATTACTGGAGGAGACTTTGATATAAACCCAGAGATTTATGGTAAAGAAATTTCTAGTAAATTCGTTAAATTAAAAAAAGAGAGAACCTTCTTTGAATTCGAAATCACAAAAAAAGCAATCGATATGAATCTTCCACTTTTGGGAATTTGTGGAGGTCAGCAATTATTAAATGTAGTACTTGGGGGAACTCTTATTCAACATATTCCTGATGAAATTCAGTCTAATATAAATCATGAACAAGAAAACCCAAGAGACCAACCAAGTCATATAGTAAAAATTAAAAAATCATCCAATCTTTACAAAATTATAAAATCTGAAGAGATGTTTGTTAATTCTGCTCATCATCAATCTGTAGATGATTTAGGAAAAGGGCTAGAAATAAATTCATATACTGAAGACGGAGTAATTGAAGGAATAGAAAATCCAAATCAAAAATTTTGTATAGGTGTTCAATGGCATCCAGAGTTTTTAATTGATGACAATGATTTAGAAATTTTTAAAGCATTAGTTGAAAGTTCTAGAAAAAATTGAAAAGTCAAAAAGTAAGAATTGCAAAGATTTTATCTCACGCCGGTATCTGCTCTCGACGTGAAGCAGAAATACTAGTTAAAGAAGGGAAGGTCGAACTCAATGGGGAGATATTTAAAGAATTTTCCATAGAAAAGTATAAAATAAAAAAAATATGCGTACTTGGAAAAGAATTAAAAAAACCAAAGACAAGAATTTGGTTTTTAAACAAACCTGTCGGTTATGTTTGCTCCAATAAGGAGCAAGAAAACCAAAAAAGTCTATTTAGACTACTTTCAAAGGATTTTCCAAGAGTTGTATCTGTAGGAAGGCTTGATATAAATTCTGAGGGATTGATAATACTTACAAACAATCCATCTATTTCAAGTTTTTTAGAAAGACCTTCAAATAAAGTTGAGAGAATTTACATTGTTGATGTTAAAGGAAATTTACCTAATAACTTTTTCAATATAATTAAAAAAAAGATTAACGTAGAGAATATAATTTATGAAATCTATAGTCTAGATACAATCTATAGCAAAAATTTTAATCACCAATTTAAAATCACACTTTATGAAGGAAAAAAAAGAGAAATAAGAAACATCATGAATTTTTTTGGGCTTAAAGTTTTAAAATTAAAAAGAATACAATTTGGGCCCTTTTTATTGGAAAATTTAGAAGAGGGAAATGTAAAGGAAATTGAAGAAAAAAAAATCAATAATTTTTTAAAACAATTAAATTTTTCTTATGAGAATAATTTCTGGTAGGCATAAAGGTACAAAATTATTACTTCCTCCTGATGATTTAATAAGACCAACATCTGACAGAGCAAAGGAAATGATTTTTAGTACTTTGAACTCAATACTTATAAAAAAAAGGTTGAAGTCAAATGATATGAAAGTCTTGGATTTTTTTTGTGGAACAGGTGGGTTAGGAATTGAATGTATATCTAGAGGGTTTAAAAAAGTATGCTTTATAGATAATTCAAAAATTGCAATTGATCTAACCAAAAAAAACTTGGGCCTAATAAGAGCTAAAAAATTTGCTGAGATTTATAATTCAGACTTTAGAGAACTAGAATTTATAGAATTTAAGGCTGATATTTTTTTTCTAGATCCGCCGTATAATAAATTCAAAGTTTCTGAGATTTTAGAATCTATAAGAAATGCTGGGCTTATAAACAAAAGATCAATTGGAGTCATAGAATTGCCAAAATCATTTATTGAAAATGAACTAGCTTGTTTAAGGATTATTAAAAAAAAAAAATTATCTAATTCATTGTTTTTATTTATTGAAACACAATAAACTATTTTCTACCAAATAATTTCTCTATATCACCAATTTTTAACTCTACATATGTTGGTCTGCCATGATTGCATTGGCCAGAAAAAGGAGTGGTTTCCATTTTTCTTAGTAAATCATTCATTTCATCAACTTGAAGGTCTCTGCCTGCTCTGATAGATCCATGGCACGCCATTTTTGAACAAATCTTATTTATTTCATTTTCAACAGACTTTGAGTCGTCTGTATCCACTACTTCTTCAATTAAATCAATGACAAGTTTTTTTACGTTACAATTAGCCAAAATATGAGGTAACTCTCTAACGATGACTGATGATTTACCAAAAATTTCAATCTTAACTCCATATTCACAAACTTGCTGAAGCTTTTTTTCAAGATTTTTAATGATCGAAGAATCAATATCAATTACTACGGGAATAAGTAATATCTGAGTTTTTATTTTTTTTTCAAAAAAGTCTTTTTTTAATCTCTCATAAACAAGTCTTTCATGAGCAGCGTGTTGATCTATTATTATAATTCCTTCATTAGTTTCTGAAATAATATAGGTTTTGTGAAACTGACTTTTTGCATAACCGAGTGGAAAAAGTGAAGAATTTTCTTTATCTGATTCATCGATATTATTTTTATCATAGGAGTGATTTAAATTATTTAGGTTGTCGTCATTAAATTTTTCATCTTTTAATTGTAAAAAAGTTTTTTGATTAGATTTAAATGAAAACTTCTCTATTGCCTTCACTGTATTTAAAGTACTTGCTCTGTGACCAGCTTTTATCAAGTTTGATTTAAAAACCTTTAGAATTTTTGATCTAAGAAAATTTAAATTTCTGAATCGCATCTCATTTTTTGATGGATGAACGTTTACATCAACTTCATCTTGCGAACATTCAATAAATAAAACCAGTTGAGGAAATCTATCATAAGACATAAAGTCTCTATACGCTACTTTGAAGATAATATTCATTGACTTATCTTGAACTACTCTTCCATTAACAAATAAAAATTGATTGTTAGTATTAGAATGATGAAAAGTAGGTATTCCAAGAAAACCTTTAAATTTAAAATTTTCAGAAATTTCACTGATAAAGATTGAATTATCAATAAACTCTGACCCAAGTAAAGTTGATACTCTTCTTTCTAACTTCTTTTTTTTATCATTGCTATTATCATTTTTTGTTAAGATGGCTTTTTTATTATTAATAGTTAAATCAAAATCAATTTCATAGTTACAGAGTGCTAATTTCTGAACTATTCTTTTAATTAAAAGAGACTCATAATTATCTGTTTTTAAAAATTTTAACCTTGCTGGTGTAGAAAAAAATAATTTTTTAATTGATACCGTTGTTCCTTTTCTATGATTAATAGGCTTTATTTTTTTTTTTATACCTGAAATAACCTCAATCATCATTCCATTTTGGTCGTCATTAGTATTAGACTTTATAATCATTTCAGACACTGAACCGATTGAGGGTAATGCCTCTCCCCTGAACCCAAGAAAGGACAAAGTATCTATTTTTTTTTCATTTAATTTTGAGGTTGCATGTCTTTTTACTGCTAATTCAAGCTCTTGTTTTGGAATTCCATCACCATCATCTGTTATAACAATTTCTGTTTTCCCCCCATCTCTTATGAATATCGATATTTTTTTTGAATTAGCATCAACACTATTTTCTATAAGCTCCTTTACTGCAGATGAGGGGCGATCAAGAACTTCCCCAGCAGCAATTTGATTAATAATTTCATCTGGGAGTATTTTTATTTTATTCATTTTCTAAAAATTTCTTTGTTAAAATCTTCACCTCTTCAACTGCAGGCTGATTGAAAGGATCTACATTAGTGAAGTAGCATGAAAAAATAGTTTCTAAAAATAAAAACATCATTAATGAACCAACTGCTTTTTCATTTATTTCATCTAATTCAATTACCCTTAAAGGATTTTTTTTTTGTTTTAAAGTTTCAATTGTTGCTTTTAATTCAAAGACTAATAAATTATTCAATGACTTATTATGAAGTAATCGATAATTTTTATCTTTTCCATAACTACAGTCTAGCTTTTTCTTAGTTTTTTTTTGTTTTTCAAAAATAAATGTAAAAAACTTATCAGATGGACCGTCAAGGTATAACTGAAGCTGGCTATGCTGATCAACTGTTCCTAATGCATTCACAGGTGTAATCCCCATTTTTTTTTTTCCGATACTTTCAGCCCACAATTGTCTATACCAAAAAGATAAATTATCCAGCCTATCAGAATAGGGCATAAAAACTGAAATATTATAGTTTTTTTTATATAAAATCATTAAAGATAAAGCTGAAAAAAAATGATTGTCAAAAAACCCATCACCATCATTAATAAGGTTTTTCAAAAAAAGTTTTCCACCTTCCCTAAAACTTGAAATTTCAAAACCAACCAACGAGGCTGGCAACAAACCAACTATTGAAAAAACAGAAAACCTTCCCCCAATATTTTTTTTATGTTCATAAAATTTAAAGCCCTCCTCTTCCTGAATTTCTTTTAACGTACTTTTTTTATTTTCAGTAATTATAAAAACTTTTTTTTTAAAATTATCAGTATTTTTCATTTTATTTTTTAAAAAAAAGAATTGGCTCAGTGTTTCTATTGTTTCACCAGATTTTGATATAACAACTAAAGCAGTATTTTGTAGGTTAATTTTCTTTGTTAATCTAGAGATTGACCATTCGTCAACATTTTCTAAAAAAAATACTTTTGGTGAGGAGTCCTTAAAAAAAAAATTCTCTTTGATTGAAACAAGAGTTTTACCCCCTAAACTGGATCCTCCTGTACCTAAAAATAAAACATTTTCAAAACTTCTAAGTTGCTCAGCTAGATTAATTATTTCATCTAAATTATCACTATAAATATCCTGTAAGAAACCAAATGATTTTGATAAAATATCTTTAAAAATTTTTTTTTTAGTTAAGAGGTAATTCTTTGATTTTAATTCAGATTCAAAATTTTCAAGATTAAAAGAAGACTGTAAAAAAAGCATAAAATTAAATTTTAGG
>NZGH01000009.1 GCA_002690875.1 Rickettsiales bacterium | reverse complement strand
TAACTATTGTAATTTTATTAATATTTTCACTTTTGATATGCTGTATTTTTTATAGAGGATATGAAAAAAAACTAATTGGTCTAGTTATGAATAAAATTTTAATTGTTTAATTAATTTTCTAATTATAATATTCAGTAATTTGGTTTTTTTGGTAAAGGATTTAAAGTGAGGTTACTTTTTAAAATTTTTAAAACTATTCCTACATTGCTAGGTTTAATTAAAGATGAAGATGTTTCTTTCTCTGTAATAACCAGATTAGGAAAATTATATCTCCCAAACTATAAATTTACTTGGCCTGAAATTCAATGGTTTTATGATAAAAAATTAAATAGTATTCTAGAGAAATTTGGTGAGAAGAATGGCTTTAATGCTCATAGAAGGCTTGCTATTCAAGAGTTAATAAAGTTAACAGAAAACATAAAAGGAGATACCGCTGAATGTGGAGTATATCTTGGATGTGGAAGTTACATTATTTTAGAGTCAAACATAAAATCTCATTTACATAAATTCCACCATATTTTTGATTCTTTTCAAGGACTTAGCAAACCAGAGAAATATGACGGAACCTACTGGACAGCTTCTGCATTTAACGTCTCAGAAGAGAAAGTAAACGAAAATTTATCTAATTTTGATAAAAAATACTTTTCAACCTATAAAGGATGGATACCTGATAGATTTGAAGAAATATCAGAAAGTAAATTTTCATTTGTTCATATAGATGTTGATCTTTATCAACCAACTTTAGATTCAATGAGATTTTTTTATGAAAGGCTAAATAGTGGAGGAATTATTATATGTGATGACTATGGTCAAACAACATGTCCTGGAGCCACAAAAGCTGTTGATGAATTTTTAAAATTTAAAGAAGAAAGAATGCTTTATTTACCTGGAGGTGGAGGTTTCATTATTAAAGGTATTAAAATTAGTAACTAAGATCTATATTATACTTGAATTCTGGGAAATTCCTTTGACAAAAGAAAAAATTAAACTTTCTATTATAACTCCAACCTATAACAATGGCGCTCTTCTTCAGAGGCTATATAATTCAATAAAAAGTCAAAAGTTAAAAGAATTAATTTGGATAATAGTCGATGATGGTTCTAGTGACAATACAAGATCTATAGTTGATAAATTTTATGATAAAAGAATAATTTATAAAAAGCAAAAAAACAAAGGTCCTAATTCTGCTAGAAATTTTGGTGAAAAATTTATTCCCCGAGGATGTAAGTATGTTATTTTTATTGATAGCGACGATACTTTTTATGATCATAACAGTCTTGAAATGATGTATGAAGAAATTAAAAACTCTTCAAAAAAAATAGGAGCAGTAGGTTTTACTTGCATAAGCAGTTCAACTAATAAAAATGTATGTTTCCTAGATAAGTCCCCTTTAGTTATAAACTATGAAGATAGTATTAAAGGAAGTTTATTTTCAGGAGAATTTTTATCAATACAAAAGGTTGATATACTAAAAATTCAAAATTGGCCAGAAAACCTTTTTGGATTTGAAGCACTTCGGCATTGGGAAATTAATAAGCATTTTGATTTTATGTTAATAAATAAACCTGCAAGAATATACTACAGAGACAGAAAAACTAATTTAACATCTCCTGAATCTACTATAAGAAGAGCAAAAAATATGGCTCTAGGAATTGAAAAAATTATTCAAAATCACGGTGAAATTATCTTTAAAATTGCAAAAGAGAAATATGGATATATGCTTTTAACACAATCTATATATTACGCATTATGTGGTTTAACGATTGAATCATTTAAAACAAATTTCAAGGCTTTAAAAATAATTAGTAAAAACAAAAATAGATTTATTTCAATATTAATATTTTTTTATTTAATGTTACCATTGATGGTTAGAAAAAAACTATACCTTTCCGTTCTTAGAATGAATTATAACTATATAACATTAACTAATAACTAATTTTTAAAGATTTAAAATTATGAAAATACTGATTTTAACTCCTAATCTACATTGTGGTGGGGCTGAGAAAGTATTATCTTTATTGAGTAAGCAATGGAAAACAAAAAAAACTGTCATTTTTTGTTTGTTTGATATTTCGAATCAATTTTTTATTGTGGATACAAAAATATATAACTTAAATGCAGCAGCAAAAAATAATATTTTTTTTAAATTTTACAATTACTTCATAAGAGTATTTAATTTTCAAAAAATATTAAAAAAAGAAAACCCTGATTTAGTTATTTCATTTACTGAGAGTGCAAATTTTGTCTCAATATTAGGATGCATATTTGCTAAAAAAAGAAAAAATCTAATTATAAGTGTAAGAACAAATTTGGATCATTATTCAATAATTATAAGACTAATGGCTCGGCTATTATATAATTTATCCTATCAAGTGGTTGTCCCCTCTTCTGGCTTGGAAAAATTACTTTTGAATAATGGAATAAAAAGAGAAAAATTAAAAGTAATTAATAACCCTGTAGAATTTAGATTTAATCAAAATGATTTAAAAAATGAAATTAATATCCAAAAACCTTATATTCTTGCTGTTGGAAGATTAAGTAAAGAAAAAGGTTTTGAGAGATTAATAGAAAGTTTTTCAAAACTTAATAACGATGTTGAGCTGGTTTTTATTGGGGAAGGGCCTGAACAGGAAAACCTTGAAAGGCAATGTCAGTTATTGAATATAGAAAATAGAGTAAAATTTTTAGGTTTCTTAAAGGATCTTCAAAACTATTATAAAGGAGCAAGGTTCCTTGCTCTAACTTCATATTATGAAGGTTGGCCAAATGTTATTTTAGAGGCAATGTCATTTAAATGTCCTGTGATAGCTTTTGATTGTGATTTTGGACCAAGAGAAATCATGCAAAATTATATTAATGGTATTTTGGTTGAAAAAGGAAACATAAAACTTTTCACAAAAGAAATGGAGAAACTTTTATCAGATAATAACTTACATTCAAAGCTTTCAAAAAATGCATTTAAAAGAGCCAAAGACTTTAATCTAGATACAATTTCTAAACAATGGCTTCAATTATTAAGAAACTGAAAGATTTATATGGTCAAAACTAATAAAACATTAATTCTCTTTTCGAGTGGCGATATTGGTGGTGCTGAGAGAAGTCTATCCCGACTTGCATATAAAGGTAAAAAAAATGAATTTTTACTTGGTTCTTTGTCAGGAGATGGCTCTATTTTGCAAGCAAAAATTAATACTAATTCTCATGTTAATAAGTTTGGTTTCATAAAGAAATCTATATTTCACTTAATTATTAGTTGTATAAAAGCAATTATTTTCTCAAAAAAAGAAAATATTGACAACTTGTACATTTGTGGATTCAAAGCATGCTCTATTATAAGAATAATATCAATTTTTATAAAAACTCCAAAAATTATTCATGCTATCAGATGGAATCCTGTAAGTGACAACATTAACGACAAAATTTTTAGAATTTTTGAAAGAATATTTATTTTTAAAACCACTGGATGGGTCTGCAACTCTAAATCTGCACTAGAAACATTGGTTTTAAAGTGTGGGATTCCCAGAAATAAAATAACGTTTATTTACAATGGTATTGAAATAAATGAAAAAATAATTTTAGAAAAAAATTTAAATCAAAATGTTGTTCTTACTTTATCAAATTTTGCACCACGAAAAGGCTTAATAGAGTATTTGAGTGTCATTGAAAAGGTTGTAAAAAAGTTAGACAGAGTTGAATTTATATTTGCAGGACGAGATGATATGAATGGCCAAGTCCATAGAGAGGTTTCTCGAAAACAACTTCAGAAAAATATAAAGTTGGTTGGATTTGTAAATGACGTTTCTAAATTATTTAAAATTAGTAAATTAATGGTAATCCCCTCTATTCTACCCGAAGGAAACCCAACTAGTATACTCGAAAGTATGTCTTATGGTAAGCCTGTAATTGGTTATGATGTTAAAGGTGTTAATGAACTTATAACTCATAACAAAACAGGTTTTATTATACCATTGTTAAACGAAAAAGAAATGGCAAATAGTATTGTCAAACTGATTCAGAAACCAAATTTAGCTAATAAGTTTGGTAATAATAGTTATAATCTTATAAAGAAAAAATTTACTCTTGATGCCATGCTTGAAAAGCATAGAGAATATTTTAATTCAGTATAATTTAAAGGGTTAAATAAATGTGTGGAATTGCCGGTTTAATTGGTTTGGAAGGATCAAATTCTCAAATATCAAATATTATTCGAGGTATTCAATCTTCTCTTCATCACCGTGGACCAAATAATAAAGGATCATGGTCTTCTATTAAATACAAAATTAGTTTCATACATACTAGATTGTCTATTCTAGATCTTTCAGAAAGTGGTAATCAACCTATGCACTCGTCCTGTGGTAGATATATTATTACATTTAATGGAGAAATTTATAATCATTTAAAACTGAGAGAATTTTTAAAAACATATAAGAAAAATATTCAATGGAAAGGCTCTTCAGACACAGAAACCTTAGTAGAATCTTTTTCAATCATAGGTATTGACAAAACGCTTGAACTTTTAAGGGGTATGTTTGCTTTTTCTGTGTTTGACAGAAAAACCAAAAAAATTTATTTAGTCAGAGATAGATACGGAGAAAAACCTTTATATCTGTTAAGTCTTAAAAATGGTATTTTTGCATTTTCTTCTGAAGTTTCATCATTCTCTTATATACCAGATTTTTCCCCTAATTTAGATTATAGAGCTGTATCATGTTACTTCCAAAGAGGTTACATTGCTGCCCCTTTTAGTATTTGGCATAATGTTAAAAAAATTATGCCTGGTTCGAAAATGACTTTATCATTATCTAATACCGGCAAGTATTTCATCTCTAGTGAAGAGGAATATTGGTCAGTTGAAAAAATAGCTATCGATGGCCAAAAAAACCTATATAAAAACTCATATAATAATTGTAAAAATGAATTAGAAGAAATTTTATTAGAAGTTTTAAAAGGTCAAAGCTTATCTGATGTACCGTTAGGTGTTTTCTTGTCTGGTGGAATTGACTCATCTATAGTTGCAGCTTTAATGCAAAAAATTTCTTCTCATAAAGTTAAAACCTTTTCTATCGGCTTTACAAATAGAATGTATGATGAAAGTCATTATGCAGAAGCTGTTGCTAAACATCTTAATACTGAGCATATTACACTAATTGCAAAGCCTAGTGATGCAATTAATCTTATTGAAGAAATGCCTAAAGTCTATAGTGAACCTTTCGCTGATTCATCACAAATACCTACAACCTTACTCGCTAAACTAGTAAAAGAACATGTTACAGTAGCCTTATCAGGTGATGGTGGAGATGAAGTGTTTTCTGGTTATAGCAGGTATATCTTTGCAAATAAAACCTATAATTTACTTACGCGTGGACCCATTTTTATAAGAAAATTACTTTGTAATTTAATTTATAATTTACCACCAGATAAACTAAATAATATTGGTCAACTAATAAAAATTAATAGATTAGGAGATAAAATATATAAAGCATCAAATATCATGCTTTCTGAAAATCTAGAAAATTATTATAACGAGTTAATAACTTATTGGCCCAGAAAAACTTTAGTTGCTTCCGATAGTATTTTTAAATATCATTTTAGTAAAAATTTGGGTTCAATTGAAAATATGATGTTAGCAGACCAGCTTAATTATTTACCCAATGATATACTGGTTAAAGTTGATAGAGCTGCCATGTCAAGCAGTCTAGAGACAAGGTCACCACTACTTGATCATATACTTTCTGAGTTTGTTTGGTCTACCCCAACTGAATGGAGAGTTGATAAAAATGGTGGAAAAAGAATTTTGCGTGATATACTATATGATTATGTTCCAAAAAATTTAATTGATAGGCCAAAGCAAGGGTTTGGATTGCCAGTCAATGAATGGTTAAGGGGTCCTCTTAAAGACTGGGCAATGAATCTTTTTGATCAAAAAAATCTCCCTGGTGACGGCTTTTTAGACGGAAATCTTGCCAGAGAAACTCTTGAAGAACATCTTCAAGGAAAAAGAAATTGGGACTACAGATTATGGCCAATTTTAATGTGGCAACAATGGTATCAATCTAAAGGAATTATATAATGAAAGAAAATAATTTTTCTATATCAGTAATTGGGTTAGGCTATGTTGGTTTACCTGTAGCAGTAGCGTTTGGTAAGTCTAATTATAAAGTCATTGGATTTGATTTAAACAAAGATAGACTTAGCGAACTAAAAAATAATTACGATAAAACAGGAGAGGTAGACAAGTCAGATTTAAAAAAAAGCAAAATTATTTTTTCAAATGAAAGCAAAACTCTTAAAAATGCTAACTTTCACATAATTACTGTACCAACACCAATCGATGATTTTAAAAAGCCAGACTTAAGTCATATTATTGAGGTTTGTAAAACCTTAGGAGTAGTTCTAAAAAAAGATGATATTGTTGTAATTGAAAGTACAGTTTATCCTGGCGTAACTGAAGAAATAGCTGCTCCAATTCTTGAAAATTTAAGTGGACTTAAACTTAATAAGGATTTTTCTATTGGATACAGTCCAGAAAGGATAAACCCTGCAGATAAAGACCATACATTTGAAAATATTACAAAAGTTGTATCTGCTAGTAATATAAAAGCACTTAATCTCATAGAAAAAGTTTATGAATCAGTTGTTAAAGCAGGTATCCACAAAGCACCATCAATTAAAGTAGCTGAAGCAGCTAAAGTGATTGAGAATACACAAAGAGACTTAAATATTGCATTTATGAATGAACTAGTGAAAGTTTTTAATGGTTTAGATATAAATACTAATGATGTTTTAAATGCTGCAGAAACAAAATGGAACTTTTTACCATTCAGACCAGGTTTCGTAGGAGGACATTGTATTGGTGTAGATCCATACTATCTTATACATAAATCTCAACAGGCTGGTGTTATACCTGACTTATTGTTATCTGCAAGAAAAATAAATGATGGGATGAGTTCTTATTTTGGACAAAAAATTATTAAAATTTTAAATCAAAATAAATTGCAACTCAATCTATCAAATATTTTGATTTTAGGTTTATCTTTTAAAGAAAATTGCCCAGATATTAGAAACTCTAAAGTATTTGATCTTATTTCATTCTTAAAAAACATCAACATTAATGTTGATGTTTTTGACCCCGTTGTTGATTTACAAGATGTAAAAATGAATTTTGACTTAGATATAAAATCTTCGCCAGTTATAAATAAATATGATTTAATTGTTATTACTGTTCCTCATAATAACTTTAAAATAATGGGAATAGATAAAATACGTTCTTGGTGCAATGATAAAGGACTAATATTAGACTTGAAAAACACATTTGCAAAGAATTTAGTAGATTACACTATTTAAAATTTATGGTGGAAATATGTCTAATTTAAGAATTGCATATGTAATAAATGATGCATCATTTTTTATCAGTCATAGATTGCCTCTTGCATTAAAAGTCATAGAAATGGGAGGCAAAGTTTGTCTTATAACTGGAACTAATATAAATAAAGACATTGAAGAAAAATCTATTTTAACTCTGAAAAAAAATAAAATATCACTCCATAGGTGCAAATTTTCACAAGGAGTTAACAATCCTATCTCTGAATTAATAGGATTGTTTCAACTTATAAATTATTTAAGAAAATTTAAGCCTACAACAGTACATTCTGTCACAGCAAAAGCAAACTTAATGACATCTATAGCATGTAATTTTTTTAAACATAAAAAACTAATTATATCTATATCAGGAATGGGTACTTTATTTACAGGGAAATTAGGAGTCAAAAAACTTATTTTTCAAAAAATTTTTACATTTCTTTTAAGGAGAGCTCTTAAAAGAATTAAATTTAAATTTATTTTTCAAAATAAAGAAGATTATTACAATTATAAATCAATTATACATATTGATGAAAATCAATTTAAAATAATTAATGGATCTGGAGTAGATACTTTTAAGTTAAAGCCAATGGCAAAAAAATCAAATGTATTAAAAGTTTTACTACCCGCAAGAATGCTATTTGAAAAAGGTATAGAAGAATTTGTTAATGCATCCAAAATTCTTAAAGAAAAAAAAATAGAAGGTGAGTTTTATTTGGCTGGGGATACTGTAAGTCTAAACCCTTCAGCAATAGATAAGATGAAAATAGATTGTTGGGTTAAGAAAGGACTAGTAATTTACTTAGGTCATATAATTGACTTACACAAGATGTATTCAGATATAGATATTGTTTGCCTTCCATCATGGAGGGAGGGATTTCCAAAAGTTTTAATGGAGGCAGCCTCTTTTGGTATTCCAATAATTACAACTGATGTTCCTGGCTGTAGAGATGCAGTGATAAACAACAAAACTGGTATTATAGTTCCAGTTCGAAATGAGATAAAACTTGCCGATGCAATTACAAAACTTTTTAAAAATAAATCTTTAAGAAAAAAAATGGGTAAAGAAAATAGAAATATAGCAAGAAAAAATTTTGATTTAAGTGTTATAGTTCCTAAGGTAGTAAACCTGTATGAGTGATAAAGAAAATTATAAATTTAAAGTTTCAAGGATAATTTCAACAGTATGGCCTTTAGGTCTATTCCCATTTGCTCAAGGAACCATAAGTTCAATTTTTGCAGCATTTATTGGTTATTTAACCAATATTTTTTTTGGGAGTAATATAACATTACTACTTGCTATTTTAGTTGGTATTATAGGTTATTTTTCAACAAAAATATATATAAAAAAAATAAAGAAAAAAGACCCAAGTGAAGTAGTGATTGATGAATTTTCTGGTCAATTAATTGCAACAGCAGCAGCTGGTATTTCACCTTTTTTTAATATTTTAGCTTTAATCTTATTTAGAGTGCTAGATATTTTAAAGCCTGGAATAATAAAGAAAGTGGAAAATTTAGATGGTGAAAGTGGAATAATGATGGATGACTGGGTAGCAGGTTTTATAACAGCAGCTATAATAATTATTTTTTCAACTTTAGACCTAATTCAATATAAATGGTTAATAATTTGATTAGTAATTTTAAAGAAACTTCTCAGAATTTACAAAAATTTTTTCAAAAAAAATCTAATTTTGAAAAAATTCTGATATTGTCTTGGACTTTAATTCCTTTTTTAATGATGTTAAGTAATTCAATAACTGATCTAATCATCATTATTATAGGATTTTCATTTTTAATAAAATCAATTATAAGATCTTCATGGGAATGGCTTAAGATATATTGGATCAAATGGGCAATTCTTTTTTTAGTAACAGGAATAATTTCTTCCATAATTTCATCAAATATTGAGACTTCATTATTTAATGGGTTAAGTTGGATAAGGTTTCCACTTTTTGTAATAGCGATATCAACTTGGTTAGTTAAAGAGAAGGAATTTCTATATATTGCTCTCATATTTAACTTTTTCGCATTATTTTTTATTTTCATCCTTATGGGTTTGGAGAGCATTTTAACAGACAATTACACTTTTACATGGCCTTTTCGAAATCCACTTAATGGACCTTATATTCACAGAATAGGATTATTTTTCTTTGCAGCAAGTTTAATTATAATTTTTTCAAGAAATAAGTATAACTTTCTATTATTATTTTCATTATTATTTATTTTTATTTCATTTTTCTTTTCTCTTTTGTCAGGTCATAGAGCCGGATCTTTTAACTTTGTTATAATCACTATAATTTTAATTTTTTGGCCATATTTCAATTTGAAGAAATCAGTAATAATAATTCTAGTTTTTTTTCAAATAATGGTGGTTCTATTTTATTTAAATCCCATTCAATTTGATAGATATTTTGTTAGCATTATAAATTTGAGTAATACATCTTTAATACAATATATTGGATTATGGAAAACTGGAATAAATGCATTTTTTGATAATCCGATTCTAGGAATTGGACCTACAAATGTTCAGAACTACCTAGAATTAGGTTTAATTCAAAATTTTGATCCATTTAAAAATAATGAGCATCCTCATAATCACTATATACAAGCATTTTCTGAGACCGGTATAATTGGTGGTTTAGCCTATATAGCAATGTTCTATTCAATTATTATGTGTTGTTATAGAAAAACAAAAATTAAACTAATTGAACCTGATAAGCTAATAATTCAAGGAATGTTCTTAACGTCACTATGTTTATTTTGGCCATTTTCAAATAACTATGACCTTTTTGGGCAACAGCAAAATAGTTTTCTATGGTATGTTATAAGTATAATATTAGTATCTAATAAATCTTTAAAAAAACAATAGCAATATTAAACATATTAATTATTTCAAATATATAGACCTGCTTTTAAAATATTTTTTTTACATTGATTTGGTATTTGACTACTCGGTATTTTTTTTCTTCGAAGTGAGTAGTTAATAATAACAATTAATTGAAAAATATACTTCTTAAACCTTAAAAATAAAGTTGGTTTTTGAGAAAAAATTTTTGCATTGGTTGTGAATTTAGATCCTATAATCCTAATATCTTTACAAACCCTTTTCTGTTCCTCATAATCAAAACAATCTTTAAGACTTTTTGGATATAATTTTTTAGGTAGATATAAATTTTGTTCATTAATGAGAATTAAATTTGCACCTTTAACATCTAATAACCTATATCCTATTTTGGAGGCAAATTTAACTATAGCTAAGGCGGAGTGTCTAAAGATAATACAATCTTTAGGGTCTGAATAATCAACCCAAACTGGAAACTGATTATTGAATTCAATGATAACAACGTAAGTAGATTTATGATCTATTTGCTTAAAAATTTCTAAATCATTAGAATCAATATCTATTGACAATAAACCCATTTTTTTTGGGAAGTTATTTTGCTTTATTATTTTACTCAACTTATTATTGATTGAAACAAAATCATTAACTAAAGTACAATTTTTGTTAGCTATTTTCTTTAAAAGACTAAATAATTTGGGATCAGGTTCTATAAGGAGAGATTTAAAACCTTTTTTCTTCCAAAAATAAAATGTATTCGAATTTGTTACTCCATCATAAGCACCAAACTCAACACATGTTTTAGGTATATCTGAAATATCTATAATCTTTTTAATTAAATCTACTTCACCAAACTGTCCCTTCATTATATGTAATCCTAAATTTACTTTATTGATTATTT